>DAIMEA010000120.1:0-9792 GCA_036725585.1 Prolixibacteraceae bacterium
CAGATGATCGGCCAATTCTGCTATTTGACTGCCGTTCAGACGCAAAACGATCATTTCATTTTCAAAAGGCAGCAAGGAAAATAGATCGCCCACCGTAATGGCGCCTTCCGGAAGAGCCGAACGAATGCCCCCATGGTTCATGACCGAAAAAGAAAGCGATGAATCCGTGACCCAATTCCGAAACGACTTTTGTCCCCAGTCGAAAATCATATCGCTGAGGAGATTACTTAACGGGCTCTCGGGACGGAAACTCACCAGCGGAACAGATGAAAAGGCAAGTGTATCCGAAAGTTCCTTCTTCATTTGCTGCCGATAGGGATTGAGTTGCTTCTGAAATTCCGGGTCCTGAAGGGAATCCGACTGGGTATGAAAAGAAATTGCATTCCCCTGGAATGAGACAGCCTCGTATACGGGCACACAGGACACCCACAAAAAAAGAAGGAGTATTAACAAAAGCCTGTTCATTACTTCACGCATCATTTGCTCGATAATCAGAATTATTTCATTTATTTTGAACTTTGGTAAAAATACAGGTTTTATTCTGCATGACAAGTTTCCAGGGAATGAAAAAACATGCCCGGCTCTTTTTCAACAGAGCGTTCTTAATCGTCACAGCAGCGGTGTTTTTTGGGGTGGGTTCTGCATACGCACAAACGAATTACACCACTGTCACTGCCGAGAAAGGTGATGGAATCTATAGCCTCTTGCGTAAAAACAAGATTCCACTTCATTATGTCGATGAATTTGTCCGCCTGAACAAAGACGTTCTTCCGGCCTCCCGTGAGCTGAAGGCCGGCCAAACATACAAGCTCCCTTTGTCATCGGAGAAAACCCCTGCCCCGGTTGAAGCAAGTCCTCAGGTGGAGCAAAAAAATGCTGAATCCAGCGTGAAGTACCCCATCTTTGGCAACGAATTCGGGAACGTACCCATCGAGAGCAACGAGCTTTCCGAAGCGGTGTATTACCTGGTGAGCGGGCATGGCGGCCCCGATCCGGGGGCGATTGCCCGGTACAACGGGAAAACCCTGTGCGAAGACGAATATGCCTACGATATCACCCTGCGCCTGGCCCGCAATCTGATCATGAAGGGGGCAACGGTTTACATGATCATTCGCGACGAAAACGACGGGATCCGCAATGGCTGGTATCTCGAACCCGACAAGGATGAAAAATGTTACCCGAACCTGACCATTCCCATCAACCAAAACAAAAGGCTCATCCAACGAAAAGATGCCGTTAACCTTCTGTATAAAAAGAACAAAGGAAAATACCAGCGTTTGCTGATTATCCACGTAGATTCTCGCAGCAAGGGAGAAAAAATCGACGTCTTCTTTTACCACGACAGCCGGAGCGAGGGAGGCAAGAAACTCTGCCAAAACCTGCTTGGAACGTTCGATGAAAAATACAACAAACATCAACCGGGCAGGGGGTATCACGGATCCGTCAGCTCCCGAAACCTGCTGGTGCTAAAATACTCATGGCCCATTGCTTCTTTTATTGAACTGGGAAACATTAACCACGAGCGCGACCTGAAACGATTCATCGTCGAAGACAACCGGCAGGCGCTGGCCAACTGGCTTACGGAAGGTCTGCAAAAGGATTTCCGCAACAACAAATCACTCTGATTATGAGCGATAAAAATCCGGTTATCCTTTTCGACGGAGTGTGCAATTTGTGTTGCTCATCGGTTCGGTTCATCATCCGGCACGACCGAAAAAAGATTTTCCGCTTTGCCACCATCCAATCGGAAAAAGCCCTGCAACTCATTCAATCCTTTTCCGGCAAGCTGACCTTCGATTCACTGATCCTGATCGAAAACGGAAATCTCTATCAACAGTCGACGGCTGTACTAAAAATTATCCGTCATCTCCGTTTCTTTCGGATCTTTTACTGCTTTATTCTCCTCCCCTCCTTCCTTCGTGACCCTGTTTACCGTTTTGTTGCCCGCTACCGGTATCGTATTTTCGGTAAAAAGCAAGATTGCATCATCCCGGGGGAAAAAGAGCGGGAGCGGTTTCTGTAGATACAGATTGCAACTTCCTGCTTTTCAAATTGCTTTTTGATGCAGATAATTGAGGTTAAGGCTGAGATATTGCTGCTATTCAAACGAATCAACATAAATCCGCTGCGTTTCCTTCTTGTTTTCATAATCGAGTCGTCCGAAGAATTTTTAGCATGACAGAGAGTACATACGCTGGAAAATAAAGACATTTCATCCCATCGTTTTACAAAAAAGACCTATTTCCTAAACAAATGACCAACCCGTTCCTCTGCAAAAAACAGTAATTATGTCGAATCGTTATGCAGGAATGCTTTATTTAACTAACTAATTAATAAACAGAATGAAACTATTAAAACATTGGAAAGGACGAAACAGCTCGTTCAAAAAGCGAATAATGATCCTTGGATTATCGTTATTTGCCGTTTGTAGTACGCTGTTTGCCCAGGAACGGGTTATTTCGGGAGTGGTTAAAGATGAAACAGGGGAAACCCTTGTTGGCGTCAACATCATTCTCAAAGGAACAACGATTGGGACAACCACGAACATCGATGGCACCTTTTCCCTGCGTATTCCCGGAGAGGATGCTGTTTTGAGCGCTATTTACATTGGCTACAAATCCGTTGACATCCCGGTGGGCGACCGCGAATACATCGATATTTCTCTTCAAAAAGACATACAGGAAGTGGATGAAGTGGTTGTTGTCGGATACGGTGTCCAAAAGAAAAAACTGGTTACAGGCGCAACGGTTCAGGTAAAGAATGAGGATTTTGTCCGCAACAACGTTACCCGGATCGAAAATGCCCTGCAAGGCTTAACCCCGGGTATGTCGATTGTGAAACGTTCGGGCCAGCCGGGCTCCGATTTCAACATTACCATACGGGGTTTGTCGTCGATCAATGGCAACGACCCGCTGGTACTGATCGACGGGGTGCCCGGCAGCATGAATACCCTGAACCCGTCGGATGTAGAAAGTGTCGATGTGCTGAAAGATGCCGCTTCGGCGGCCATTTATGGATCGAGGGCTGCCAACGGGGTAGTGCTCATCACCACCAAAAAAGGGAAAGCCGGCGAAGCAAAAGTGACCTACGACGCCTATTACGGGATATCCAATCCATCGAAAAAGGTTGATCTGCTGAATGCGAAAGAGTATGCCCTGATCCAGAACGAGGCCAACCGAAACGAAAAACCGAAAAAGGCAGTACCTTTTTCCGATGAATACATCAACTCGCTGGGCGAAGGAACCGACTGGCAGGAGGCAATCACCAACCAAAATGCACCTTCACAAAGCCATTATTTAGGCATCTCGGGCGGAACCGATAAATCGACCTATTCGGTATCCATTTCCTACAACTCGGAAGAAGGTATTTACGATTTTGAAGATAAATCGTTATACGAACGAATCGGCCTGCGGATCAATACCGAACATCAACTGAAGGATTTCCTGAAAGTGGGCGAAAACCTGACCTACACCCACCGCAAAAGCAAAGCCCTGGGAACAGGAAATATTTACAGCAATTTTTTGCACGACATTTTGGGCGCCAGTCCGCTTATCCCGGTTTACGACGAAACTACCTGGGATGGCTTTGGCCGTTCGGAATACAACGAAACACAAGGCAACCCCGTTGCATCCATGCATTACAACTACAACGGACTGACCAACTGGGACGATCTGGTTGGGAACATCTACGCAGAAATTGAAATCCTTCCGGGACTGAAATTTCGCTCCGATTTCGGGGCCACCCTGGGTTACAGCTATTATTCGAGTTATCGCGATACCTTTACGCTTACCTCCGAAACCTACAACCAGCCCTACCCCGATTACGAACAAAGCATGTCGCGTACGTTTCATTACAACTTCGACAACGTACTTTCGTGGCAGAAGGAATTCGGGAAACATCACCTGATGGCGCTGGTGGGAATGAACGCCCAGGACGGAACCTATTACAACATGCGTTCGGTGCGGGAAGGCTTTCTCTCCAATTCGGCCCCGGTGTTGTCGAATGTCATGCCCGACACCCTTACGTCGAGCTATACCATTCAGGGAGATTTCGGTGAAGGCGACAGCCGTTTCTCGGTTTTTGGGCGTGTCAGCTACGACTTTGATGAAAAGTACATGGCCACGATTTCCCTTCGGCGCGACGGATCTTCCCGTTTTGGTAAAAACAACCGCTATGGTTATTTCCCTGCTCTATCGGCCGGCTGGGTTATTTCACGGGAAGATTTTTTGGAAGACCAGGCCTGGCTCGATTTCCTGAAACTCAGGGCCAGCTGGGGACAAAACGGAAAAGAACCGGCTGAACGATATGTGTATATGGCCCGCGTAGGATCCGGGAACACAACTACCGATAACCGGAATTATTCCATCGGAGGTGTGGAACAGGTAGGGATCTCCCCGATCATTTATGCCAATCCCGATTTGAAATGGGAAGCATCGGAGCAGATCAACATCGGTATCGATTCCCGTTTCCTCGAAAATTTCCGCTTTACCTTCGACTGGTACCAGAAATCGAGCAAAGACTGGATCATGCAGGCAACGGTTCCGGGCATTTCAGGCATCGCAGGGATCAGCGGAACCACCAATCCCTACATCAACGGGGGGAATGTGGTTAACAGCGGAATCGAAGCAGAACTGGCCTTCCAGAAAAGTTTGGGAAAGGATTTTTACCTGGAAGCTGCTGCGAACTTTGCCTACAATAAAAATAAAGTTACCGAAGTCCCCGACAGCATCATTCACGGCTCCACATCGGTTTTGTTCAACGGATGCGATGAATTTTACCGGGTACAGGAAGGCATGCCCCTTGGCTATTTCTTCGGTTATCAAACCGACGGCGTTTTCCAAACCCAGGAGGAAATCGACAGTTATGTGAATGAAGAAGGCGCCCTGATTCAACGGACCGCGAAACCGGGCGACATCAAACGGGTCGACACCAATGGCGATGGAAACTTAACCGATGCCGACAAAGTGATGCTCGGGGATCCGAACCCCGATTTCATATACGGATTTCGTGTTAGTCTGAACTACAAAGGCATCGACTTTTCGATGAACGTTCAGGGACAGGGTGGCAACCAAATCGTGCAGTCGTACCGGGCCATGGAACGAGAATATTTTAACTACAACCGCGAACTGGTCGACGATCGCTGGCAGTGGAACGATCTGAACAGCAACTTCGTGGTCGATCCCGGTGAAGAAATTCCCGGCTCGATGCCCCGGGTGACCCTGTCGAAAGAATCGAACCAAAACTGGCGAAAATTCAGCGACTTGTACATCCACGATGCCGATTATCTCCGGATCAAGAGCATCAACATTGGATACGATCTTTGCCAGTCAATCCTGAAAAAATCGGGGATCGAACGCTTCCGCATCTATGTATCGGCGACCAATCTCCTCACCCTCACCGATTACAACGGATACGACCCCGAAGTGGGCTATGGTGCCGGCGATGCCTATGCCTCGGGAATCGATATGGGTTTCTATCCTTCGCCCCGTACGTATCTGATCGGTGTTAATGTAACCTTTTAAAAAGTTGGAAATCATGAAGAAAATACTTTTATTCATTAGCATAACACTCTTCTTTGCCGGTTGTGGCGAAGAGTTCCTGGAAAAAACACCGACGACATCACTCGTCGTAGAGAACTTCTACCAAACGCCCAACGATGCCACCCAGGCATTGACCGCAGTATATAACATGCTATTGCGCGACGATTACTGGAGTCCGTTCTTTTATTCCGAAATGGCTTCTGATAATGCAGCCGGAGGCGCCGGTTCGGGCGATGGCGGAGGCGCCACCCGCATCGACCGGGGTATGCAATGGCCCGAAGCAAATGCACACGAAATATTGTGGCGTACCTATTACGGCGCTATCTACCGGGCGAATACCTATATCGAAAACCAGGCATTGATCGACTGGTCGGGAAAGGAAAACCTCCAAAACCAATACCTGGCCGAAGCCCGTTTTATCCGGGCCTATTATCACTTTAGCCTGGCCCAGTTTTTTGGCGAAGTCCCTGCACTGGAAAAAACCATTGCGCCGAATATTGTCCCGGAACGAACACCCGCCGAAGATCTGTACGATTTCATCCTTCAGGACCTGCTCTTTGCAGCCGACAATGCTCTGGCCGCACCATACAACTCCATGGATTTTTCGAACTGGGGACGGGCAACCCGGTGGGCCGCCAAAGCCATGATCGGGCGGGTGTTTCTGTATTATACCGGATACTACAATAAATCCGACCTGAAAGGATACACAAGCGCCCAGGCCCTCGAACAAATCGAGGATGTAATCAACAACAGCGGGCACGATCTGGTTCCCGTTTTTGCCAGCCTGTGGCGGACACCCACTTATTCCGAGCTGGGTGATATCGGGCAATATGCCGGTGAGATCAACAAGGAATGCGTTTGGTCGGTTACCTTTAACCTCGACCGTGTACCCACTGTTGAAACCTTCCATCGAATGGTGGGTCCGCGCGGATACAATGTGGAACCCTACGGAAACGGCTGGGGCTATTGCCCTGTGGTGCCCGGATTATGGAAACTTTTCGATGATGCCGATACCCGGAAAAAAGCCTCCATCCTCTCCTGGGATGACGAAGGGCTGACTTTCGACTGGGAAGCCAATACCCAGGCCCAGTACTCAGGATACAACTGCAAAAAATACATGATTGCAGCCATTGGCACCACCAATGAGGTAACCTCGATGGGGGGCGACTGGCAGTCGAAAGGATTTGAGGACCGCATGGTCATCCGCTTTTCCGAGGTATTGCTGATGGGCGCCGAGCTTCGCTCCCTCGTTAACGGAGCTGGCGACGGAACGGCCCTCCAATACCTGAACCGGGTGCGTGAACGGGCTTTCGGCAACAGCAGCAAAAACTACACATCGGCCACCATCGATAACATCATGCTCGAACGCCGGTTGGAACTTTGTTTTGAAGGATTGCGCTATTGGGACATCTTGCGTTCCTGCAAAGGCGATTTTTCCAAACTTACCGATATCCTTACCTATGTGGATGATACCGATGGCGGCGATTATGCCAATACCATGGACCTGCAGAGCCTCGATGTGGACGGGAGCAATTTTGTGGACAAAAAAGGATTGTTCCAACTTCCGCAGAGCGAACTCGACCTGATGGACGGAATTATTGAACAAAATCCCGGATATGAATAAGAAACGAAAACTCAATCGATTTCGTTGAAAACAGTTGTTCGTAAAAAGGGCTGTCCGATTGGGCAGCCTTTTTTTTCTTTTTGTAAATTGTCGGTGTAAAAATAGAGAATCATGACATCACCTTTTACCCGCAGATCGTTCCTGAAACAATCTGCTTTTGCTGGATTTACGGGCTGCGCTTTGCTGCTCGCTTCGCGTTTCCATCCGGCATTTGCCGGTTTTTCCGATACCGGCGAAGACGGGGTCCCCGATCCGGCAAAACTGAATTATTGTGGCTATCAATGCCCTGCTGATTGTTTGTTCCTGAAAGCAACAAGGGAAAACGACACCTCGTTGAAAAAGAAAGTATATACAGACTGGCAGATCGGGGAACGGTATGGAGCGGATTTCGATCCGGAAAAAATATTCTGTTGGGGCTGCAAAACCAGCGACAAAGTCCCGGGGATTGTCGTGGAAAAATGCACCGTTCGCCAATGTACCCTTGAAAAGGAACATCAATGTTGCATCGAATGCAACGAATTAAAATCTTGCAACAAAGATTTATGGCAACGGTTCCCGGAATTTTATCAATCGGTCATCCGGATGCAGGAAAAGTACCTTTCGACACCAAAAGGGTCCTGAAATACTGCCGTTTATTTCGTGGTAAAAACCGTTCCTTTTTCGTGTACGGTCGTTACAGCCCGGCCCGAAGGATCGGCATTGTTCCGGAACGACTCGTCCCAGGCCAGCGCTTCGGCGGTACTGCAGGCAATACTGGGCACCGATGGCACGCAGGAAACAGCCTGGTCCGATGGAAAAAATTCCTCGAAAATGGAGCGGTAATGGTATTCTTCTTTCGACATGGGTGTGTTGATGGGAAACCGGTATTGGGCATTTGCCATCATCTCATCGGATACTTTTTCGTTGGCAATTTGTTTCAGCGTATCGATCCAGCCATAGCCCACCCCGTCGGAAAATTGTTCTTTTTGCCTCCAGGCAACGCTTTCGGGAAGAAGATCTTCAAAGGCTTTGCGAAGCACCCATTTTTCCATACGCCCGTTACCGGCCATTTTATCTTTGGGATTTAAACGCATAGCAACATCCATGAATTCCTTATCGAGAAAAGGAACCCGGCCTTCAACACCCCAGGCGGCCAACGATTTGTTCGCCCGTAAACAATCGTACAGGTTCAGCTTGCTGATTTTTCGAAGCGTTTCGCGATGAAACTCTTCGGGATTCGGAGCCTTATGAAAATAAAGATACCCGCCGAATATTTCATCTGCTCCTTCTCCCGTAAGTACCATTTTTATCCCCATCGATTTGATAACCCGTGCCAACATGTACATGGGAGTAGAAGCCCGAACCGTGGTCACATCGTAGGTTTCGATATGATAGATTACATCCCGTATGGCATCCATCCCTTCCTGGATGGTATAATGGATTTCGTGATGGACACTTCCAATATGATCGGCCACTTTGCGGGCAGCCGCCAGGTCGGGAGAGCCTTCGAGCCCGATTACGAAGGAATGAAGCTGGGGCCACCATGCATCGGTGCGATCGCCCTCTTCGACGCGTTTCTTACTGAATTTCTTGGCCAGCGCCGAAGTAACCGACGAATCGAGTCCGCCCGATAAAAGTACCCCATAGGGAACATCGGACATCAACTGACGGTGAACCGCATCCTCCATCGCTTTTCGCAATTCGGGAATACTTGTTTCGTTGCGTTTCACATTTTCGTATTCAGTCCAGTCGCGGTACCACCAGCGTTTTATTTCTCCATCCTTACTGTAGAGATAACTGGCCGGCGGAAATTCCCGGATTTTGTTGCAATACCCTTCAAGCGCCTTCAGTTCCGAGGCCACGTAAAAATTTCCGAAGGTATCCCACCCCATATAGAGCGGGATGATCCCAATGTGGTCCCTCCCGATCAAATAGGCATCCTCCGCCTCGTCGTAGAGGCAAAAGGCAAAAATACCGCTCAAATCGTCAAGAAAGTTTTCCTTTTTTTCCTGGTATAAGGCCAAAATGACCTCGCAGTCCGATCGAGTCTGGTATTCGTACCGGTCTCTGGTTTTTTCCCGTATTTCCCGGTGATTGTATATTTCGCCATTTACCCCCAGTATCAACGAACGATCCTTACTGTACAATGGTTGTCCCCCCGATTCCGGATCGACAATGGCTAAACGTTCATGCGCAATGATTGCTTTTTTCCCACAATAGATTCCCGACCAGTCGGGACCCCGATGCCGCAAACGTTTCGATTGTTTTAACACTTGTTGCCGTAAGGCACTGCTTTCGGTCTTCAAATCAAAAACTCCAACGATTCCACACATACGATACAGCTATTATGTTTCTTAAATTGACAGAAGCTACAGGGTGCAATTATAATCATTTTGTCAACAATAGAAAATTTTTTATATCTTTTTTCCATATTTTTTATTTTTTATTAATCTTTTTATAATTTTAATTGCACTATTTAAAACAAAAAGAGATGAAAAAGAAACAGGCTGTCCCATTAAATGAGACAGCCTGCATACTTCCGGTTAAATTATTGGATTAAATCATTTTTTCAATATTCCACACGAAGGCCCGAATGCCGACTTCTTCGTTAACCTGGTCGAGTTTTCGGATTTTTTCCAGAAGAGGCTC
>DAIMEA010000121.1:0-9736 GCA_036725585.1 Prolixibacteraceae bacterium
TCTGAAGTCGCCGGGAACATCGGTTATTATCAGTATCAACCTTATTTTGAAAGCGATTTCAATGACTTCACCGGAGAACTGATTCTTTCCCTGGTCAATTCCACTTTTACAGAGACTACTATTTACCGGGTAAATACCAGCAATGGTCAGTTAACTGCTTTGAATACCATTCCGGGGACCATGTTTCTGTTAGCAATCAATACCATCTCGAATCCGGTTCCCGTAAAAGGGTACTATTTTTTGTTGTTATTTCTTTTACCGGCATTGTTACTGATCGGAAAGCGTTTTTGGTAAGTTCCTAAGGCGAGAATGATGCATAAAAAAAAGGATTGGGAGGAATAGAAAAGTTGACCAACGATAACCTGCAAAAAATATACCTCTCAATCCTTGGTTTTTATAGTTAACGGGAGTTTGTGTCGTTTATTGTCAGAGTTCACAGGCGAAATAAGAGTAAAACGTTCCAAGAGAAAAATTGAGTAATTCAAACACCCGGTTCGAATCGGAAAATGGAAAAAAATGTCTTTCCGTCAAAAAAAATCGCCCATTCGCCGAAAACATCCGGGTCAATTGCTTTTTTCAAAGAATCTTTGCCGAAAGAACAAAAAGAATTCCGATTTTCACATATCATTTGTGTCTTGAACGAATAATTGTAAGAGACTTAAAAAAAGAAGCGATGATTATTTCAACTACAGAAAGCATTCCGAACAAAGAAATTACAGCCATCCTGGGTATTGCCCGCGGAAGTACCGTACGGGCACGGAATATTGGCAAAGATATTTTTGCCGGGTTAAAAAACATTGTAGGCGGCGAGATTGAAGAATACACCGAGTTGCAGGCCCAATCGAGGGAGCAGGCCATGCAACGTATGGTTCAGGATGCCGAACGGATGGGCGCCGATGCCATCATTGGCTTCCGGCTCGAAAATGCAATGATCATGCAAGGAGCCGCCGAAATCCTCGCTTATGGAACAGCAGTAAAACTTGCCTAAGATGGATGCTCTTGTAAAGGCGGTTCTTAGTATCTATGGACTGGCTTTCCTTATTTTTGCAATTCTTCTTGTTGTTATTATTGTAAAACGAAGAAAATCAAGAGAAAAGGAAAACTTCGAACGGAGGGATAATTGACAACGCCAGGGTAGGCAATAGAATGCAATAGAATGCAATTGCTTTCCATTACTTTATTTCTTTAAAAAAACACATAATGATCGATTTGTCCTTATATGGCTGGAACGAATTTCTGTCCGACCAAAAACGTCAATCGGCATTTGGCCATCTGGAGCACGGGCGGGTAAGCGTTACCCATAAAACCTGCTATGATGTGCTTTCGGAAGAAGGCACGTTCACCTGCGAGCTTTCGGGGAACATGATGTTCGGAAGGGAGCCGTCCGATTATCCCTGTACGGGCGACTGGGTTCTTTTTCAGCCCGTCGATTCCGACAAAGGGATTATTCTTGATGTATTGCCCCGGCAGAAAACCCTGTACCGGCTCAAGAGTGGCACAGTATCCGAAAAGCAGGCCCTTGCTTCGCACATCGACAAGGCTTTTATTGTACAAAGCCTCGATAACTATTTTAACGTGCGGCGCATTGAACGCTTTATGGTCCAGGCAGCCTCCGAGAATATCCAGCCTGCGCTGGTTCTTACCAAAACCGATTTGGGTTACGATCCGGACGAGGTTGAAAACGAGCTCAAACACATTTCCGGCAAAATTCCGGTTTTTTACACCAGCATGCAACAACCCGAAAGCATTGACCAACTCCGGACTTTCATTATGCCGGGCGAAACGGTCGTCTTTACCAGGATGTCGGGTGCAGGAAAAAGCACGCTTATCAACGCTCTTTGCGGAAAAGAGATTCTGAAAACCTCGGAAGTGAGCTCTTCAACGGGTAAGGGCCGGCACACGACAACCCGCCGGGAAATGGTTTTGATGGAGAATTCGGGTGTGCTGATCGATACTCCGGGTGTTAAACTGTTGGGTGTAACCAACGACGACGATGGATCTTTATCGGAAGTTCTGGACATTGGCCGTTTTGAAGGACAGTGCCGTTACAACGATTGCCAGCATATCAACGAAAAAGGCTGTGCGGTCATCCAGGCTGTTGCCGACGGTTTAATTGACCGGGGTGTTTACGAGAACTACCTTAAACTTCGGAAAGAGGCGTGGCACTATACCGCATCGGTACATGAAAAACGGCAGTATGAACGGTCGTTTTCGAAAATGGTGAAACAAATTAAGAATCATAAAAAGTGATCGAAAAAACCCTCAAGAAGCATGAAGACCTCCCTGATCCTGCTTTTCTTCTTGTCGCTAACCGGTAGGGCTTTTGCCCGGCAAACCGGTGATGTACCTGAGAAGCAAAACAAAATTTCCATCGGTCTGGGGTATGCTCAGTATAAGGATGAGAACCTTCATCCTAAGGCATTTCGCGGATTAAGCCTTCATGTTGCCTATTTTCATTCTGTTGAAAGGAGAACGATTTCGGAGTATTCATTTGGATTGAATACCTCATTCCTGAATACCCGGTACGAAAGTTTCCCCGGAGCCTATGGCCTTTCCTTGAATGGAAACTACCATTATCTTTTCCCGGTTGCCGGAAACGACAGGTGGCATTATTTCATCGGCCCAGCTGCTGGTTTTCAATATGGGACCCATGCCTTTTTTAATTGGGATGAAAGCCACTTGTATTTTGCCAATTACCTGGGTGGAGGAGTCAGTAATAGATTGATTTATAATTTTGATAAGCGTAGTATTGTGTTCGATGTCGGTATACCTTTGCTCGCGGTAATTTTCCGGCCAAGTCCCAACCGGCTGTATAAAATCGACGATATGACATTTGGAGGGATTATCAAAAACCTGGCCGGCAATCCGGAATTTGCTCTGCCCAACCATCATTTCGATATAAATGTCCGACTTGAATACCGATTGAAAACATCAAAAAGAAAATCATCTTCAGTGGCATACAATTTCCGGTACCACTTTATGCAGGCGAATGGTGGCGAGCCCTATCGTAATGTAACACAAACTCTTTCGTACCAATTCTTTTTTTAGCGATGAAGATATTTTATGTCGCCATATCAATCCTTGTTTTCCTTGCATCGTGCTTGAACGATGAGCCTTTTAAACAAGAATTCGCAGGTTATGCTCCCGTTATTTTAAATGATGATTGGGAGACTTCTACTCCCGAACTGGAAAAAATAGAACGGAACAAGCTGGACGAAGCATACACGATGCTATACAACGACGAACGTTTCCTTATGGCCCGCAGTCTTTTGGTGGTCCGTAACGGGAAACTGGTGGCTGAAGCGTATCCCCACAATGCTTCCGACCGCGACACCTATGCCAACATCCAGTCGTGTACCAAATCGTTTACATCCATGATGGTTGGTGTTGCCATGCAGGATAACAAGGATATTTCCCTTGATGAAAAACTATACTCCATCTATCCGGAACTCTTTGACGCCGATGTGCGGAAAAGAGACATAACACTCAAAGATGCCCTGACGATGCGGGCTGGTTTGGAATTCAGCAACGACACCCACACGCTTCAACTTTATCAAACCACAACGAATTCGGCAGCTTTTGTACTTTCGTTTCCATATAATAACGAACCGGGCAAGGTAATGAGCTACAACGATGGCGCACCCCAACTGGTTTCGAAAATCATCGAACAAAAAACCGGAAAATCGCTGGCCGAATACGCCCGTGAAAAACTCTTTGATCCACTGAACATTACCGACTGGAAATGGGAAAGCGCCAAAGATGGCACCACCTTCGGGGCATTCAGTCTGTACCTGAAACCGCGCGATTTTGCACGGGTTGGCCAATTGTTGCTGCAAAACGGCAGATGGGAAAACAATCAAATAATCAGTCCCGACTACATCGTTGAGGCAACCTCTCCCTACACGTCGCAATGGGACAAACCCTATGGCTTGTATTTCTGGATCGATGAATTTAATCAGGGTTTTTATGCCCATGGCCACGGGGGACAGATGTTGCTGGTTGTTCCGTCGAAAAGACTGGTGCTTCTTTATACGGCCTGGCCATATACAAGCGGCAAGTATTTCGACGACGCTTCCGAGATGTTCGGTTTGATTGTAGATTCTTGTGAATAAATAGCTTGTACGAAAGATATGCATACTATGATTAAGGATTATTTATTGAGGCCCTGGAAAATGGACGATGTGGATAACCTGATAAAATACGGGAGCAATCCAAACATCACCCGCTTTATGTCGGATGGTTTTTCCCAGTTGTTCACTGCCGAAAAAGCAAAAGCTTTTATTGAATTTGCCAACACGGGAAACAACAAGTTATACCGAACTATTGACATCGGGGGTGAAGCCTCAGGCGGCATCGGGGTAATGCTTCAACCCGATATTTATTGCAAAAATGCTGAACTGGGTTATTGGCTGGCCGAGCCTTTCTGGGGACAGGGCATCATTACCGGGGCCATAAAACAGATTGTCGAAGAGGCTTTTCAAATCTTCGATATCAACAGGGTATTTGCCGTTCCCTTTTCCAATAATACTGCTTCGCACCGCGTTCTCGAGAAAGCAGGCTTCAAACTGGAAGCACGACACGAAAAGAAAGTGTTTAAAAACGGGGAATTTTTGGATGAATGGGTATATGCAATCATCCGGTGAATATAAAATAATGGCTTTATGGAAAAACAAAAAATGGAACTTGGCGCAATTCAAAAAACATTGCTATTCCCTTTATGGGGCAGGGCCATAGAAACGAAAAAGGAAAAACCTTTGTTGATGGATCACACGGCTGTCCGGATTATGGAAAGCCTGGATGATGATTTCAGCTCCCATTTCAACGGTTTATCCGTCATCAGCCAGTTGGGCTGGGTGGTTCGTAGTATGTTGATCGACCAAATTATTGTCCGGTTTTTGCAAAAAAATCCCAATGGGACCATCGTGGATATTGGATGCGGACTCGATACAACTTTTGAGCGAATGGACAACGGTACCCTGCGTTGGTACGATTTGGACATGCCCGATACGATTGAGCTAAGAAGAAAATTCTTTCAGGAAAATGAAAGGCGAACGTTTCTGTCGGGTTCATTTCTCGACGAAGCCTGGCTTGAAACATTACCTGCTGAAAACAATATCTTATTTGTATCGGCAGGGGTTTTTTACTATTACGAAGAGAAGGACATCAAGCTTTTTTTCCGACGAATCGCCCAATCATTCCCAGGATGCGAAATCGCATTTGATGCCTCTTCACCTTTCGGCATTAAGATGGCCAATAAAATGGTTCTTAAAAAGGGAGGAATGGGCGAAGACACCTTTCTGAAATGGGGAATTCGGAATGCAAAAGAAATGGAATCATGGGATGATCGTCTGAGCGTATTGTCCGAAGAACCTTTCTTTAAGGATATCCGAACAAACAGGGATCTCAAAACCCGGCTTCAATTGTATTTTTCGGATAAGACAAAGATGCAATACCTGATTCATGTAAAAGTGCGAAGGGATTAGCGAGTTTCATCGAATTTGATTTGCCAGGTACGTGACGTCCGCCCTCTCCCTCGTTTAGCACAGCGTAACGGGTATTTGGGCTCTCGCCTTTACGAGAAGAAAGCCAAGTGCGTACACTTATCGTTGATAATTGTATCATTAAAAACAATGATGCCATTTTCTCAGAGAACTACATCATCCACGATATGTTGTTACTAACGACTGATGGTAAACCCTAAGTTAGACAAGCTAAACGGGGGCAGGTAGGGCTTGTTTGCCTACGTTCAATACATAAGCAAGGAATAAAAATATGACACCGAAATTTCAAAAAATAGGTAAAAACACAGATCGTAAGCCCCTGGTGTAAAAACCTAAATATCAATTTATTTTGCGAAACAGCAAAGCACCCGGTATCGAAATAGAAACGATGGTCATTCGTGGCGCATAATTAGGTATTTACGGATTGTGTTAAGGGTGTAATCCACATCGTTCTTTCTTGTATCTTTCCCCAGACTAATCCGGATGGTTTCCTCAGCTTCCTTATCACACAGGCCAATGGCCTTTAATACGTGCGAGGGTTTATGAACCTGCGAACTACATGCAGAACCGGATGAAACAGAAATGCCATGGTAATCCAACATCATCATTAATTCCTTGCTTTTGACACCGGGCAGGGTTACACTCAGGGTGTTGGGTAAGCAATTAACGGACGGGGAATGAATGATGCTATCGGGCTTAACTTTTAGCAATTGGTGAATAAAGTATTCTTTGAGCACTTGTGTCGGTTTTGAATGCGCTATGAGGCTTTCCACTTCCTTGCAGGCCTTACCAAAACCGGCAATATTATGAACCGATTCGGTTCCGGCACGCATCCCTTCTTCCTGGTGGCCTCCATGAATAAACGGTTCTATTGGACTGCTTATTTTTGCATATAATGCTCCAATGCCCTTGGGTCCATAAAGTTTATGTGCCGAAAATGTAGCATAATCAACGCCCAATTCTTTTACATTAATGGAGATTTTTCCCAAGGCCTGGACACAGTCGGACAGGACAAGAATTCCGTGTGTTTTCGCCAGGGCTGATAGTTCACGAATGTTCTGCAGGGTTCCGGTCTCGTTATTTGCCAGCATGCAGCAAAGTAAAAAAGTATCCTCGTCGATCATCTTTTCTAAATCGTCTGTTGATACAAATCCAAAACGATCGACCGGGCAATATTCAACAACAATTCCCCGGGTTTTGAGGAATTCAAGCGTGTTCATTACCGAGGGATGTTCGATGGGGCTTGCGATGATTTTTTTCTTCGTTGGATAGAAAAAGTTGCTTAACGATTTCAATACCATATTATTGGCCTCAGTTGCACAACTGGTGAAGTACACTTCGTGCGGATGGGCATGTATGGCTTTGGCTACCTGTTCTCGGGCTTTCTCGACGATATGATGGGCTCTTTTCCCTTTTTGATAACCCGATGATGGATTTCCCCAATGATACTTTAATACCCGGTGCATGGTTTTTCTCACCGTTTTGCATACCGGGGTTGTGGCATTGTTATCGAGATAAACGTTACGTTTCAACATAGTTCCTGTTTTTTCCGTTATGCCCTTGCCAGAGCGTCGATAATATTTTTACATCCGCCGTTTTTGATGTATTCGGTGTGCTCGTCGATGTTGTTGAAGTTTTTGTTACAGATATGTTTGCACAACACTTCCGAATCGGTTTGGATGTAAAATGTACGAAGAATTTTTTTTGCATCGGGGTTATTAAAAAGAGATTGCGTTTTCCCCTGATTTTTTTTGCCCCAATCCAGCATTTTGTACCATATTGCGGCGGCCAAAGCGCCACAGGCATTACCGCTTAATCCAATTCCGCCGGCAAATCCGGCAACCATAAGCGATTCCTCTTCCGTGCCTCCCATCTTTTGCACTACTTCGCTTGCACAGCTCATGCATTGGGAAGTGAAGGTGTTGTTTTCGGTCAATCCCTTTTTTGCTGCCATAGCTGCTTCGGGGGTCCATTTCACGATCAGATTAAAACAGGGACTGAATACAAAACCTTGCGCGAAGGTTTTTACGGTGTACAGAATCATTTGAAATTTATTTTCCCAATCGACTCTCGAAATATCCCGGCAGTTAACCGTTTGGGTCCTGTTGTAGAAAGAGTTCACCAGTAATTTGGAGGCATAAATCGATGCGGCCCTGGCCTTATCTTTATCGGCATGCAGTCGAAATGCTTCGGTGCCTGCCGCTAATGCACTGCCCCAAAGCATACCGCATTGTTGTCCTTTTTGGGCAATGCCCCCGGCCAGCATGTCCGATGCTTTCTCTTCCTGAGGTTTGCTGTTGTTAAATTCATGGTTCATGAGATGAAACATCGCATGGGAACATGCACCGCATTTCCAAAATACCTGACGGGGATTTAACTTGTTCTTTGTTGTTTTCATGGCTATTACTGTCGTTAAATTATTTCTTTTTCTTTAAAACCGGATCGTTATCGACATCGTACGAAAAAACTTCGTTTAAAGGCAGCCGGAATACATGGGCAATCCGAAAGGCTAACTCAAGGGTAGGCGAATATTTCCCGTTTTCAATCGCTACGATGGTTTGGCGGGTCACTCCGGTACGGTCGGCCAGTTCCTGTTGTGTCATTTCGTTCGACATGAAACGCAATCGACGTATATTATTGCTGATGAGACATTTGTTCATGTTATACCCCCCTTCGGTAATAATAAAGTTTTATCAACTCGGAAATAATACTGGCTCCAAAACCCGAAGAAAACAAGATGAGGAACATCGCCGAAGGTTTTGCCCCAAAGGCAAGTACACCCATGGCACAAATAAAACCGCTTGTGAAAATCCAATGGGAAACGCGGATGGATTTGAGCTCGATGATTCGGTCGCGCTCATCATCCACAATTGGGATGTCTTCGTTGGTTATGATCCGGTTGATGATGGCATAAATAATATGGATGACAATTTGGGCAACAATGGCAACCGGTATCAACCACAAAAACGACTTGCCCCAAAATCGGAAATCATCCAAAATCGCACTGTTCCCGGCCACTTGTTTCTGATACACATACAAAACGTACAGGCCAATAGTAATTACCGAGCAGATTAGCGTCACTACAATTTGTCTTTCTTTTTGGTCCATATCAACCTCCTTGTGTTAAAATAATTCGACTTGATGTAAATAATTACCGACACAAAGATAAAAATATTTTACTGAATGTAAAAAATATTTGACATTATTTTTTTATTAATAATTTTATTACTGTCTGGGTAAAACAACAGATTGCTTCTCCGCCAGCTGGAGGAGAAGCAATGACAGGTATTTGAGAAATTCTTTCAGGAGGCGGGTTTGGTTGGCGGCGCAACCGCCAACCAAACCCGCCTCTATATATCAATTGTCTGGATATGAGCATCATTGCGGGTTCCTACCTAGAATTTTTAGGCATAATGCTTATATGATAGTTGAAAAAAGGTGTCTTTCCAGCAATCGGGGCCCCTTCGAAAAAGAGATGCACTTGTATGGCCGGAAGGCAGAATTTTTGTAACAATGAGATATTGTGTATTCGTTTCGCATACAGTATTTTATGTAATTCTGTCATGAGTAGCGTAGCGAGGAATCGAAATTGCCCAGTTTTGTTAAAGCCTGCTACGTTGATGAAACATACCCCTGTTATTCCGAAACGATCCTTCGTCGGAGGAATGCAAGTTTGGGTAGCATTCAACCTTGCTTCGGCTTTTCCAATCCGTGTCGGAATCGATTTTTTTGTATTCTTTCCCTTCGGTTTGGCATGACTAATTCCTCATTTTTCGGCTATTTTCAAGGATTGTGTTTTCGTTACGCAAACTTCTGTGGGGTTAAATCATCCGTTCGTCATACGAAACGGTATGTTAATCAAAAACGGATTTCATTCTAATAATGAATTGAATTTTTTTTAGTGACTTTGTATTGGAATTTGACACAATGAAACAAAAATGAAAGCAGCTCAATTCATCGTATTATTCTTCTTACTTCTCAGCCTGGAAGGTTTCTCCCAAGAATTTTCCGTCCACTTTCAGGTAGAAAAACAATCGATGTCGACACCCATGAGCGAAATAGAAGATGCTTTTTTTCTTACATATTATTACACAAAGCCCCTGAATGTCCAGTTTGACGGAACGGTTCTGAATATGTATTACGAAAATGGTGCCACCTTTCGCAAGATAAACGTAAGTGAAATCAATCGTGAAGAAACGTATGAAGATGGAAAACTGATCATGCATACCATTCAA
>DAIMEA010000122.1:0-9618 GCA_036725585.1 Prolixibacteraceae bacterium
CTTTGCGACACCGACAGCTTTACGGTTTCGGTGAATGTGACCAATACCGGGAACCGGGATGGCGACGAAGTCGTTCAATTGTACGTGCACGATATCGTATCCGAACTTTCCATGCCGGAGAAACAACTGCGGAATTTTACGCGTATCCATCTGGCCAAAGGCGAAAGCCAAACCGTAACATTCCAACTGAAAGCTGCCGACGACCTGCGTTATTATCATGCCCAATACAGGCGTTACCTGGTCGATCCGGGTGACTTTGAAATCCAGGTTGGCGCTTCGAGCCGCGATATTCGCTTGACGGGAACAATCCGCGTGGAATAGACGAAGAAAGTAAAAAATCGAATAGGAATGGGTGTGTAAATTTTTCTGTGCGTGCTTGTGACTCTTCAATGCAAGCCTTATGGATAGAGATAGGTTACGATGGCTGTACTGTTGATGCATAATTTTTGCAGGTTCCCTTTTTTGCCCGGGTCGAAGCCAAACAGATAATCATTACCCATACGGAGAAGGGGGAAGGAACGCGAAGTGCCCATGATTTCGATCGAACGAATGGGCGTGCGGCTCTCGAAACGGATCCAGCAACTGCACAAGAAACCTTTTCTCAGAACTTTGTTTTGCTGCGTGATTCCGTCGGTCCAGGTAGTGAAATAGGAAGCACTGTATAAGGGTTGGGCATCGAAAGCATCGAATGTCATGGGATACTCTTTTTGCCATGCTGCTTCCATCGGATAATGCTGCAAAAAGCACCGTTCGGCCGAAAGGTTAAACCAGGCGCTGGTGAAAAAGGGAATGAATTCGCTTTGGTTCCGGACAAAACCGGCCCCCCAGGTTACATCGCAATAACGCCATTGCTGGTTGATGCGGATCGCGTTCCAGGCGTGATCGGGCTTCGATCGGTCGATTCCCATCAGGTGTTGTTCGGTATTTTTTGCCCAACCCGAAATGGATACGCACTCCAAACCCGCTTCGTGGCACAACAAACACATAAGATTTGCATAGCCCGAACAAACGGCTTTTAACGAATCGAGAACCATGAGGGGCTCCGAAATGACGGTTCTTTGGCCCTGAAGCCCTTCGGTATCGTACGAAACATGAAATGCGATCCATGAATAAAGGGCTTTGTATTTCAAATAAATATTATCGAACCTGCCGGTTAATAGACGCGCCAAAGAGCCGGGGTCGTCGTTATAGCTGATGGATCGTGCCCAGCGATCGGCCTCCAGGTATTGTTTCCAGTCGGGTTCTTCAAATATTTCACGGGCCGGGCTTATGGAAAAAGACAGCCCGGATACAAATATCGCCAAAACCAGAAACAGGCATTTTTTCCCGCCGGTATGCAGTACCGAAGGATTCCCGGGAGTCGGTTTTTCTGTGGGGAACTGAAGTTGGCTCATTTCCTCATTCATTCATTCATTCATTCATTCATTCATTCATTCATTCATTTTCTATTCAACCGGCCCAGCAAAACATTCATCATTGCTTCGCGCATATCGCGTGACAGCTTTTCGCGGGTTATGTGGTAAAAAAGGCTGTGCGGTACCAGAAGTTTCTGGCAGTAGGTAAGTTCATGGGCCAGATAAGTAAGCGCAAAATAGGCCCGATGCGGATTTTCGCTATGGATCAATTGCCGGATCAGCGGATGATCTTTTCGGATTCCCAGCAGCAGATCCTGGCGGATTTCGGGCAGTGCATCTTCGTTTGCATCGTTTCGTTTGAAATTGGTCCAGAACCGATCGGTGAGGGGGAGTTGGTCTTCATCGAAAAGACCTGTACTGATGTAGGCGCCTTTGTTTTCGATCGTAAAAAACAGGATGTTGAGCTTTCGAATTCTCAGGAAGATATTTTCTTCGATGGTTCGGATGATGGACGGTTCATGCAGCAACAGGTTTATCTCTTCCAGAAACTGGTTTTCTTCCCGGCTGTTGATCCTCTGTTCCAAAAAGCGGACATTCAGATTTAATAATCGTTCATCGACAATTCCCCGTTCAACCAGTTTTTGGATCAGGGTATTGTTCCCTTGTATTTCGTCGAGGTTGACAACGTCGTGGAATATGGTTTGGATCATCTGGTTGTAAAACCGGGGTGTTCCTTTATCGTCGTAGCAACGCTTCGGAATCAGGATAAAATCATGCACAAAGCGACGGCCCAGCCAGTAAACATTCTCCTGGTTGGGGGAATAGAAGAGCGGTCTGCCGGGGCGTAGCATTCCTTTCAGCTCTTCGATGCTGTATTCATTTTCGGATCCGGCAATGTGAAACAAAGGTAAGGTATAGAGCTGTTCTACAATGCGTTTCATGGGTTCCGACGAGCCGGTTTCGTGTTTCCCCGTTTGCACATATACGCCCATGTGGCGTTGAAACACAAACAGATTGGCCAAAGCAATGTTTTTGTCCCGTGTAATTTGTCGGCCAAGCTGGATCAGCATTTCTTCCCGCAGATCGTTTATCACACGGGTGTATTCATAATCGAGATAAAACGAATCGCGGGAAATGGTCAGGTTCAGACTATCGCAATTGATCAGGATCTCCTGCCTGCTCATATAGGGGAAACTGTTGACCCGAAAATCTTCAAGAGTGAACGTGGGTTTTTGGGCTCCGCATAGCAGGCTGTTAATCGATAGCCCGATAACATGCTCATACTTGGAAAGAATATTGACCCATCCCCTGTGCCGATCGCTTAGAAAACCCTTGCAGTAGGTGCGTTGAAAAATTTGTGCCCCGCTTTTTTCGGCTTCATCCCAAACCGTCGAAAGCTTTATCCCGTTGATGGAAATAGGACAGGGATAATACCTCATTGCTTCCTGAATTGCGGAGAGACAGTTGGAAACGGATTCACTGCATCCAAAAAAGACCTCGATGCGTGTGCTGAACGCGACAGGCGATTCCAGTATCTTCATTTCAAGAACAGGCAAGGCCCCTGGCGAGGGCAGAGTAAAGCAAACCTGCACCGTCGAACCTTCGCAGCAGGTGGTTAAAACAACCTTTTGTGTCTTTAGCGCTTGCGAAAAGATGGAGAAAAAGCCAATACCAAAGCGGCCAATCTTGCTCCGGTCGTTGAGTTTATCGGTTCCCCCGAGCGTTAGGATTAAGCGAATTTTTTCCTCGGTAAAGCCCGATCCCCAGTCGCTTACCGAAAGATAACGTTTCTCCTGGTCGGTTGTGATTGCCCCTTTTCTTTTTTCAAACGGCACCGATTCGTCGTAGGAGTCGATCATATTTTGGATGAGTTCAAGAGCTGCCCGGCCGGGATTTCCGCCAAACTGCCGTGCCGCAATTTTTTTCCAACCTTCCTGAATATCAATCTCTATGCCTTCATTAAGTATTATTTCTTCGTTCATGGTTTTTCTCTTTTTATTAGTTTAACATATCTCTGCGAATGCGCAAAATCAACTCATTCATCCGGTTGTTCAAAATGGGTTGTGTAATTTTTTCCGGGGCCTGCCTGCCCGAAATTTTCGACAGGGCATCCAGCACCAGAAGTTCTTCGCGTGTTTCGGGTGTGAGGTGTTTCATGATGCTGCTTTTGTCGCTCAATGCCAACGACATGGCCCAATGCCCGGCCAGTTCGGGATTGCTTTTTGTCAAACGAAGCAACTTGTCAATGTCCGGATGATGCAGGTTCAGAACGATCGTTTCCTTTGTGAAGAGGAAAAGGTGGGTTTTGTTCGGGGTCACCCCGTCGAGGTTGACCAGGCGGCTTACCCGCCAACGGATTTGCTGTAAATTCAATTGGGCATCTTCCCATTCCCGGGTAGCCCGACTTTCGGTTGTATCGACCGGGTCATCGTCGAAAATGTTGCTCTGTCCCATCAGGTCCTTTCCCGGGAACGCCGAGTGCAGCATGCTCGTCCGAACAGGTTGAAAACCCAGACTGCTTTCAAAAAGACGTTCGGTATCGGTCAAATCATTCCGGCTTATTCCGGGTTTCTCCATCACGACTGCATCACCCGTCAAGTCGATCAGACAATGGGCATAATGATTCCGTACGAGTTCCATACAATACCCGGTTTGTTCCTTTTCGAGAACCGGACCATCAAAGACCGAGAAATCAATTCCGGTCAGGTTTTGGTCGGCGATGTAGATTTTTTTCCCGTTTTTTTTGTATGGAGCGAGATCCCGGAAGGAGATTCGCTGGTGGTTGATGCATTTCAGAACCAGGGACGAATACCAGGGATTGAAGATAGAGAACGAAGCCATGAGCAGAGAACTGGTCAGCAAATCAAATTGATAAGTCGAAAACCCCAATATTTCGAGATCTCCCCTCAGGTACAGTTTATAGATTTCATGATAGAAGGCAGGAAGGACCCGTTGTAGGATCAAAAGAGATAACTCCGGCAATATATCTTCGTTTTTCAGTTTGTGCCTTCCAAAAGGGAGTTCAAAACCATCGCTGTCGACAAAAATGCTTATGCCCTCAATGATTTGTGCTGCCTTTTCTTCCGGCTCAACGAGATTATATTGATCGGAGATAAATACACGATGTTGGAATATTGCATGTTGCGTAGCGCCTAACCCGACAACAACCGTAAATTTGTTCTTGTACGATGTCAGTTCATACGACCGATACATTAACATGTGTTTTCCGGGCCAGCTCTGGTTGATTCGTTTCATGAAAAAACCACCCGGTTCATTTTCCGTTTCCTCTGATGGAATCATAATTTCAATCTCCATGGGAAGGAAGCATACGTATTTTTTCAGGATTTTCTCGAGTTCCAGCATTTCGGTTTTCAGGGAATTCTTTTTGATAAAAGAAATCCGAAACGTTGTGCCTTTTTCTGCCAACGGTTCCACGATTCGTTGAATGGATATGGGATCATTCGATAGCAACGAACCGCAACGAGCCAGCCAGCTTTCTTTCCCAGTCGAGGTCGTTATCGAGAAGCTGCATTGTCCCGGAATTGCGGCAACGCTGAGCTTGCCAATCCCGTGCCGACCAATGGCAGAACTGCCCGAATATTCCTTGTCGGAACGAAAAAGCATAAAAAAATCGAGGATGCCTTTTTTCGACATTCCACATCCGTTGTCGCTTACTGTAATGTGAATTTGCGCTTCGTCCTCCGATCCCCGAATCGAGCAAAGCGACGCACCGGCATCCAGGGCATTTACTACATATTCGCGGATCCACTCGTGCGGATTGGCAAATTGAGCACACATATCCCGCTTCAGGTGCGCTTTATCGGCCTGGATGCCTCCCGACAGAATCGCTTCAAGTCTTTGTTGAAGTTTTTCCGGTTTTTCAAAATTGTCTGTTACCATGTTCTTTCTTTTTTTGAAACATGTTTTTCAAACCCAATGCCATATACAAGTCTTTTTTTGTAATGTGTTGTGATTTATTAAGTTGTGCCGATGATGCTTCTGCTTAGCCCTGAAACAATTCGCGAAAATTTCGGTAGCAGGCAATCGCAGGGTGTGGTATTCGACAACCCTGTATTGTGGAAAGGAATGAATGGAAAACAGACGGGGCTGTCTCAGAAGTGTCCTTCTGATCCCGATATAAATTGAGAAAGAGCAGGAGGCTGTTGTACGAAAAACGGGCAGGCAGCTCTCTCTCCGAATGCAAGGGATCCCTTTTAAACAACAGATCTCTCCTTCTTCGTCGTCGAGATGACACTCTGGTCGAAATCTTTCCAAAGGATTTTGACAATCAAGGGAAAGTCCCTTCTCGTTTTTATCAACCTTTATAAAAAAAAAATTTACTTTTGAAGAAACCAAAAAACATGATTTATGAAGATGATTAAAAAAATGCTTTATCTGATCAGCCTTTCCTGTTTTCTTTTTGTGGCCTGCGAAAAGGATGATCCCAATGCCGGTATTGTTGCAGATTATGAAGTGGCTGTAGGTGAAGATTTTCAGATCGAAATGAACGCCAATCATACAACCGGGTATGAGTGGAAGTGGACGAATGAAGCCTCGGTAGCGATTGTGGATACCATCGGCTGGACCTACGAAAGTGAGGGCGGCGGCGAAATGATCGATGGAAGTGGCGGAAAGGAAATATGGACCTTTACCGGGATCAGCAAGGGGCTCGATACGCTTTTCTTTGAATATTGTCGTTCGTGGGAAGCCAATTCTTCGGTCGATACCTTGCAGTATATTGTCCGGGTAAAATAATCACCGGTTCATCTGTTTGCCGGTTTGTACCTGTAAAAATCCAACTATGATACTGGATAAAGTTGAAAATGTTGCCCTTTATACGGGCATAAGTCCTTTGCTCGATGAAGGCTTGAAATTTATTTCCGAGAACGATTTTTCTGCAATTGAGCCCGGTAAGTACTTTCTGAAAGACCAGTTGTTGTATGCCATGGTAAATGAATACACGACCCGGGCTGCCGGCGAATGCAAGCTCGAGGCTCACCAGAAATACATCGACATACAGTTTATGGTAGCCGGCAAAGAGCAAATCGGGTATACTTCTTTGCGGGATCAGGAATCCAGCGAAGCCTACAATCCCGAAAAGGATGTGGTGTTTTTTACAGAAAAAGTCGATCTGTTAACCCTTGATGAGGGAAGATTTGCCATTTTTTTCCCCGACGATTTGCATCAGCCGGGCATTCAGGCTCCGCTTCCCGAAAAGGTGCGTAAGGTAGTGGTGAAAGTGGCTGTTTGATTGTTGAATCCATACTGTAAACGAATGAAATACCGGATAATTTTCCTGTGTTTTTTGGCTCTTTTTGCTTGTCAGACCAAGCGGCCGAATGAAGGAATACCCATCAAAAAAATTGATGCGGCTCTTGACCAGGCAAAAGCCCAGGCGCTGCTTATGGCCCGTACCCTGGCCGATATGCCCGGTCGTTTGCCCAAGTCGGTTCATAAGGATGGTACACTCGAAACCTGCAGTTCTTCGTGGTGGACCAGCGGCTTTTTCCCCGGGCTGTTGTGGTATTTGTATGAATTTTCGGGCGACGATTCGTTGAAATACTGGGCCGGAGAATTTACAGAGCGGGTGTCGGATCAGCAATACACAACCGATAACCACGATGTGGGTTTTATGATCTTTTGCAGCTTTGGCAACGGGTACCGGGTTACCGGAAACGAAGCCTATTTACCGGTGCTTCGAAATGCATCCGCATCGCTTTCCACTCGATTTCATCCGCTTATTGGCTGTATCCGCTCGTGGGACCGGGCACCCTGGAACGAACCATGGCAGTACGCGGTGATCATCGACAACATGATGAACCTGGAATTGCTCGAATGGAGTGCTAAAGAGTTCAATATGCCCGCGTGGGATTCCATTGCCCGCATCCACGCAAATACGACTCTGAAAAATCATTTTCGACCCGATGGGAGTTCGTATCATGTGCTTTCGTACGATACCCTTACCGGAGCCGTAGAATACAAACATACGGCACAGGGATACAGCCACGAATCGGCCTGGGCGAGGGGACAGGCCTGGGGCTTATACGGCTTTACCCTGATGTTCCGGGAAACGGCCGATTCGGCTTATTTGCAGCAGGCTGTGGCTATTGCCGACTTTTTGTGTAGCCATCCCAATTTACCCGACGACAAAATTCCTTACTGGGATTACAATGCGCCGGCCATTCCCGATGAGCCGCGCGATGCTTCGGCAGGGGCCATCATGTGTTCCGCCCTGCTCGAATTACACCGGTATCTCGATCCGGATAAAGGAGAAGCATACCTTCGTGTGGCCGAACAGCAACTTGAGTCGCTCTGTTCTCCGGCCTATTTCGCCGAACGCGGAACCAACAGCGGCTTTCTGTTAAAACACAGCGTTGGGCATCGTCCAAACGGAACCGAAGTTGATGTTCCCCTCAGTTATGCCGATTACTATTTTGTGGAAGCTTTGATGCGCTATCGAAAATTATCCACCAAATGATCCGCTGGACACTTTCGCTTTTTTTCTCTTTTTTTTTTCTGCTTTCTTTCGGACAGAATAAAGAGTCACATCTGTCGGAAATTGGTCCCGGCTGGTCGGCAAACAGTGTTAACGCACCTATTTTTCGAAAAAACTCGCTGGTATCAGCCGGAAGGTACCAATTTGTTGCTTATTACGACTCGCTTGCCCGTGTCGTCCTTGCCCGGCGAATAATCGGGTCGGACCGGTGGACTCTAGCTCCAACCCCTTATACAGGAAAAGTAACGGATGCCCATAATTCCATCAGCATCATGGCCGATGGGGATGGCTATCTGCACATGAGCTGGGATCACCACAACAATCCCCTTCGGTATTGTCGCAGTCTTTCGCCGTATTCGCTGGAAATGGGATCCATGGAACCGATGACCGGCAATTGGGAAGAGCACGTGTCCTATCCCGAATTTTACCGGTTTCCCAATGATGATTTGCTCTTTGTTTATCGAGATGGAGGATCGGGAAACGGGAACATGATCCTGAACCGCTACCATACAGAATCACGAAAATGGGAGCGTTTGCACGATAATCTGCTCGACGGGGAAGGAAAGCGAAACGCCTACTGGCAATTGTGCATCGATCTGAAAGGATGCATTCATTTGTCGTGGGTCTGGCGCGAAACCCCCGACGTACGAACCAACCACGATCTTTGCTACGCACGGTCGTTCGACGTGGGGCTTACCTGGCAGAACAGCAGGGGACAGGCATACGATGTACCCATCACGCAGTCGACGGCCGAAGTAATCCGGCATATTCCACAGGGAAGCAATCTGATTAACCAAACTTCGATATGCGCCGACCGGGATGGAAATCCCTATATTGCCACGTATTTCCGGGATCATCCGGATGCCTGCACCCAGGTGTATGTGCTTTTTCGGCAGCAGGGTGAATGGCGAACAGAACCTGTTGGGAATCGGACCCTTGATTTCGATCTGGGGGGGACGGGATCGCGAAGCATTCCCCTCAGCCGTCCCCAGGTAATCTGTTCCGGAAAAGGACGGAAGAAAAAACTGCACGTGGTCTTTCGCGATGAAGAAGTCGGCGACCATATTGTGCTGGCTACTGCCTTTTTGTCCGACAGTCTTCAATGGAAGCATCGGATCATTAGTCCAAGGCCCGTGGGGCGATGGGAGCCTTCGTACGATACCGAACTGTTTCGAAAGAAAAACAAAGTCCATCTCTATTTTCAAAATGTCGGACAGGGGCAGGGGGAAACCACGGTAGCACTTGTCGCGCAAACGGTGGGCGTGTTGGAGGTGATAAAGCCCTGAAAATTAAAAAATACATTTATGAAAAGAACATTTTTACAGAAAGGAATACAATTCACTCTGTTATTCCTGTTTCTGATCATCTTTTTTTGCCGGGCAGGTATTTCCGGAAACAGATTCTTCGAATTGACAGACGATGGAACCTGGTGTTGGTTCTCCGATCCAAGGGCCCTTTGTTACGGTCCGGATGGCGAATGGCTTTTAACGGGTTTCGTAACACAAAATGGCAGTGTGGCCGCCTTGAATATGCATATCCAGACCGGCATTAAAACGATATCCGTCCTTTACAGGGAACTCGAAGTTGATGATCACAACAATCCTGCATTCCTTCAACGTTCCGATGGTCATTTCCTGGCTTTTTACACCCGGCACCACAACCGCGATTTGTATGTCAACCGTTCCCTTCGGCCCAACGATGCCTCAGACTGGGGTGCGGTGTCCTTTCTTCAACCCAATGGACGCCGGGAAGTGGAAAAATATGGCG
>DAIMEA010000123.1:0-9598 GCA_036725585.1 Prolixibacteraceae bacterium
CCCGGGAGCAAACACAGCCCGGGGATCATAAAGAGGCTTTGGATATCAACGGGGGAATGTCGCCCTTTATCTATCATTCCCCATTATTAAAGGAGCAAAGGCCTTCTGTATTGATTGTGGAAGACAATCTTGAAATGAGCCGTTTTTTGGTAAGCATTCTTTCTCCTATGTATTCGTGTGTGCAGGCGCCCGATGGGATACAAGCTCTAAAGATTATGGAAAAAGAACGATTCGACCTGATCCTTTCCGATATTATGATGCCCAATATGGATGGCTTCGAATTTAGGGAGAAAATACTGCAGTGGGCGGAATGGAAGCTGACCCCGTTTGTGCTTTTAACAGCCCGGACACCCGAAGAGGACAAAATCAAGGGTTTTCAATTGGGGGTGGACGACTATATTACAAAGCCCTTTCATACGAACGAACTACTGGCACGGATCGGGAACCTGCTTGTTAACAAATCGAAAAGGGATGCCTGGAAGGAAAAGAATCCGGAAAAGGACCGGCAAAATGAGAACCCCTCACTGGAAGAAAAATTTCTGTTAAAGGCGGAACAGCTGGTGAACGATCATCTTGACGATACGTGCTTTTCAACCTCAGAACTTGCTTCAGCACTGGCATACAGCCAAAGGCAGCTTGAACGCTTGCTGAAAAGATTCACGGGTTTGTCGCCCAATGGTTTTATTCGTGAAATCAGGCTTCAGAAAGCCTACCAACTGCTGGAAAAAAAGCAATTTGGCACTGTACTTGAAGTTTGTTATTATGTTGGTTTCGATAATCCGTCCTATTTCAGCAAAAAATTCTTTGAGCGCTTTGGTCGTAAACCAAGTGAATTTTGATGCAAAAACAGGATTTCTAAATATACACCATATTCCCCGGATCCAGTTTCTTTTCGCCCGACCAACGGTAGGCTGTAAGGGTTTGGGAGCGGGTTACGCAACGGTCGACACAACAAAGATTGTCCTGTACAAGCAGATGCCCCTTTTCGAGGCAATAGTGCCCAAAAAATACAGGCGGTAACCCCACCGGGTAGGGTCTGACTTCGGGAAGTATTTCGGGAGGAATGGTGTACGCGGGCAACAGGAAGCGATTTCCAAACGACAGGTCGCTGAAGGTTTTTCGTCCCGTGGATTCCCACCACCGGATCCGGAACGATCGCCGGGAAATGCCTTTTTGGTCCTTAATAATCAAATCTTTGGGTAAATTAAATTCCAGGCCCCGGATGATTTCGTTCACCGCTTTGTTCAGCAAGGGTATTTGAATGTAGGCTTTTAAAAACGACTTTTTAATTTTTTGTTCCCCGTTCATAAAGCGAAGAATGGTTTCGATATGTTCATCGTTCCAGCTTCCGTGTACGATCCGCAAGGTTCCCAGATCGAGAAAAAAGGGCAGGGTCCGGAACCAGCGGATGGTTTCCTTCCATTCTTCGGGTTCGGAGGCATATTCATTCAGGGTTTTCATCATGGGGAGCTTATACCGGGCCAGATGCTTGTAAAAATATTTCCCGGATTTGTCGAGGGTGAAATACAAAATAGCATTGAGCTCATGATTGCCCAGGATGGCCTGAGCATCACCCTGTTCGACCATATTCCGGATCAGGCGTACAGAATCCTTGATCTGGGGACCCCGGTTGATGTAGTCGCCGGTGAAAATTACCTTTCGTTCCGGGTGATGGTACGAGAGCCCTTTTTTTTCATACCCCATCTTTTTCAGCATTTTCAACAGCAGGGAATGATAACCGTGTATATCGCCGATGATGTCGTACATGGGTTCAATAATTATGCTGCAAAATAAGAAAAGGACAGAAAATATCTGTCCTTTCGAATAATTATTTGATAAATACGTTGTCCTGAAGCGTTTTCAAAATATCCGGTGCCCTCCCTGGCCGATTTCGGCTACATAGAACTGGGGCTGCAGTCCGGTTCTGCGTTTGTAGTTTTCGCCTACTTCCTCGATAAAGCGGGTAACGGCTTCATCTTTAACCAGCGAAACCGTCGAACCGCCAAAGCCGCCCCCGGTCATACGGGAACCGATTACCCCGTCGATTTTCCGTGCTTCTTCAACCATGGTGTCGAGTTCCTGTCCTGTTACTTCGTAGTCGGCCTTCAGCGAATCGTGCGAGCCGTTCATGAGCCGGCCAAATTCTTCGATGTTTCCGGCTTTCAGTTCCCGTACAGCATCGGTGGTGCGTTTGATCTCGGTTACCACGTGCCGGGCACGGCGTTTAACCACATCGTCGTCGAACTTGTCTTCGAGCGCGAAAAAATCTTCGGCAGAGATTTCAGCCAGGGTATTAATTTTTTTATAAGGTTTTAGCGTTTCGACGGCTGCTTTGCATTGGGCTACCCGTTCGTTGTATTTGCCCGAGTCGAGCGAATGGGGGCTGTTGGTATTGCCGATTACGATCTTGATCCCATCGAGTTTCACCGGCACCTGTTCATAGTCGAGCGTGTCGCAATTGAGAAAAATGGCATGATCAGCTTCGCCCATGGCCGAAGCAAACTGGTCCATTATGCCGCAGTTGACCCCGGCGAATTCGTGCTCGGCTTTTTGGCCCATTAAGGCAAGGTCGATCTTTCCTAAACCAAATTGGTACTGGTCGTTTATGGCCACGGCGGTGACAACTTCAAGCGCTGCCGACGATGACAAACCGGCGCCACCGGGCACATTTCCGTAAATCAGTATATCGGCTCCCGAAGAAAAATGAAGCCCTCTTTTGATAAACTGAGCCAGGGTTCCCACGGGATAGTTCACCCAGTTGCCTTTGGCCAGGGGGGTGGTCAACCGGTCGAGCGGTATCTGTTCCCGTGTTTCGATATTCATCGAGGCAAAGCGGAAAAAGGGATTTTCGGTTTTCCGGATCAGGCAATAGGTGCCAAAAGTAAGGGCGCAGGGAAATACAAAACCTCCATTGTAATCGGTATGTTCTCCAATGAGGTTAACCCGTCCGGGGGAAAAATAACCGGCTACGTCACCTTCACCATAAAGGGCAAAAAATTTTTCTTTCAATGTTTTTGTTTCCATATCGTACATTTTCTAAGCAGTGCTTTGTGAAGCAGCAAATATATTGAATCCTTTTTTCATTCGAATAAAACTTTTTACATACGGAATATCTTTTGGATCGAAAGGTCGCTCTTTTAACAAAATTTTGTCCGAATGGAACGCACATGTGGTTTATTGATGCGTGTTTGTGTTTTTCTACACGCATGTTCGTTTCAATGAAACTTTTTTTCTAAATTAAGGGTCTTTTTGCTTCAGAAAAGGAATGAAGGACGGATACCTGCTTATTCGTTTTTTCTTCAACGTGAATAGGGGAACTCTTAAATATCAAGAGAATGAAAACATTAATCGAGTTATTTGAATCGAGTGTTGAAAAATACGCAAACAATCCACTTATGTGGGAAAAGCGAAACGGAAACTACGAGTCGTTTACCTACCGGCAAATACAGGAAGAAGTATATCGTTTTGCTGCCGGTTTGCTTTCGATGGGTATTCAGAAAGGCGACCGGATCGGGCTGGTTGCCGAAGGCCGCAAGGATTGGCTGGTGGGTGAGCTGGGTATTTTTTATGCCGGGGCGGTCAATGTCCCTTTATCGATCAAACTCGATGCCGGGGCCGAAATCACGTTCCGGTTAAACCATTCCGGAGCCCGCATGGTGCTTGTTTCCTGGACCCAGGCGCCCAAAATTGAAGCGATTTGGAAGGATCTGCCTCAACTCGAAAAAATAATCTACCTCGATACGATCCCCGAAGTGGCCAGCCACCGGATCCACTTCGGACAAATTTGCGATGCAGGAAAGCAATACCTCGAGACCGAACCCAATCGCCTGGCTTTTCAGGAGCTGTGGAAAAGCATCAGCCCCGACGACCTGGCGAATATTTCCTATACATCAGGCACCACGGCCGACCCCAAGGGCATCATGCTCACCCAACAGAATTATGCCGAAAATGTACGACAATCCAATACCTTAATGAGCATAACCTCTGATTACAAAACGCTGACCATCCTGCCCTGGGACCACTCTTTTGCCCATACGGCCTGCCTTTATTGCTTCATATTTAACGGGGCCAGCATAGCCGCACAGGAAATCGGAAAAACACCGCTCGAAACGCTGAAAAACATCCCGAAAAACATCAACGAGATCCAACCCGATATCATGATGAGTGTTCCCGCCCTTTCAAAGGCCTTCCGGAAAAACATCGAATCGGGGATCCGGGCCAAGGGGAAAACCGCTGAAAAGCTCTTTAACATAGGACTGAATATTGCGTACCGGTATAATGCGCTGGGCTACAACCGGGGAAAAGGATTGCGGATCTTCCTGAAACCCCTGGTGGCCTTGTTCGACAAAATCCTGTTCCGCAAAATCCGGGCGAACTTTGGGGGGAACATCAAATTCTTTATCGGGGGCGGGGCATTGCTCGACATTGAGCTGCAACGCTTTTTCGCGGCCATCGGGATGCCGGTGATGCAAGGCTATGGCTTGTCGGAAGCCTCGCCGGTTATTTCTTCCAACGCGCTCCATGCCTACAAATTTGGATCGTCGGGACGGCTCGTGAAATACCTCGATCTGAGGATCTGCGACGACAACGGGAATGACCTTCCCGTGGGACAAAAAGGCGAGATTGTGATCCGGGGCGGGAACGTCATGAAGGGCTACTGGAAAAACGAAAAGGCCACGGCCGAAACCATCCGCGACGGCTGGTTGCATACCGGCGACATGGGCTATATGGACCCCGACGGCTTCCTCTATGTGCTCGGGCGCTTTAAAAGCCTGCTGATTGGCAACGACGGGGAAAAATTCAGCCCCGAGGGAATAGAGGAAGCCCTGATCGACCAGTCGCCCTACATCGACCAGTGCATGTTGTACAACAACCAGAATCCCTATACGTCGGCCTTAATTGTTCCCAATTTGGGCGCCCTGAACCGGGAACTCGAGCTGCGAGACGTGAAACCCGGATCGGGCGAAGGCAACCGGGTGTCGCTCGAAATCATTCAAAACGAGATTGATCAGTACAAAAACGGGGGAAAATATTCGGGAATGTTCCCCGAACGTTGGTTGCCCTCAACCTGGGTGCTTGTGCCCGAATCGTTCAACGAGGAAAACCACCTGCTGAACTCAACCCTTAAGATCGTCAGGGGAAAGATTGTGGAATATTTTGGCGAACACCTGAAGTTTCTGTACACGGCCGAAGCCAAAAACATGTATAATGACAAAAATCTGGGGACTATTGCAAAATGGAACGATTGAGGTGAAACCAACCCCTCCAGAAAGAATTTCTCAAATTCGAGTTCCTACCCAAAATTTTGGGCATAATGCTTATGTGACAGTTGAAAAAAAGGGTGTCATCTCGACGTTAGGAGAGATCTGCCCAAATACGTTGAGATCTCTCACATGCGTTCGAGATGACACAGAATACAAAATTCTGTTATTAGTATCCCGATGAGGAATGAAACCGGGAGAAGCAATCTTGTAAAAAGTTTTACTCATTTTTATACGGGTAGAATGAAAACAGAACTCAATTGCTGGGCAGAAGTAGATTCTTTGATCCTGATTATGTTCAAGTATGGACTTTATTTCTCCCGGTTCAGCAAAATACCAATCAATGCCCTTAGGTCAATCAACCCAATAAGGAAGGCCGTCAGGGTCGAGAAAAGCAACAACGAGAGGTAGCCGACGAGGGGATTTGCGATCATCCGGCTCAGGAAACCCAGGCCAATTACCACCCCGGTAAAAGCGGCCACTTTGCCCAGTAAAACCCAGCTGGTTGTAAACCGGAACACTTTTATGGCGATAAACACCTGGGCAAGGGCGGTAACGGTTTGGGTGCAGAGGCTGACGATGGCAGCCCCCAGCGCCTGGTGACGGGGTATCAGGATCAGGTTCAGGGTAATATTCAGGGTCATACCCACTGCCGCCATGATGTTGAGTTGGCGAATGCTCCCGTTGGCGGTCAAAAGGGTGCCAAAAATATAGGTGGTGGCAATGGGGATAAACCCGAACATCAGAATGGCAAAGATGGGCGCCGATTCGGCGATATGATCGGTATACAACCAGCCCATCAGGTCGGTTTGATAAAAAAACGACGACAGGGCAATGCTCACCGACAGGAAGATGATCAGTGAAAAGGAGAATGAAACCATCTCCCCGATTTTTTGCTTCATCTTGATCATCCTCGAGAAAATGGGGAGTAACATGCCGGCAAACAATACACCGAACATCGAAACAGCATCGAGCAGCCGGAACCCGTGCATGTAAAGACCCACCTGGCGGGCGCCCTGGTTGTCGGGCAGGAGCCGCTCGATGAGCACCGTATCGAACCGGTTGTAAAAGGCCATCAACAAAATCAATATGGCATACGGATAGGTTTTTTTCAGGAAGACCAGCATGAAACGAAAATCAAACCGAAGTTTGATCTTACCGGCTTTTTTCATCACGATGAACAAAATGATCAACGTGGCCAACACGTACGAAATGCTTTGGACATAAACGAACCATTCAATTCTGAAAATGCCATCGGTAATGTGGGTATACAAAAGGATACCGCACAAGAGGATCATGAACAGACGATCGAGGACCGAAACCATGCTGTCGATTGTGAACAGGTGCAGGGCTTGCAGATTGGAACGCAGATACAAAATCAACTGCAATAGGAACTGGTTCACGATCAGAAACGAGAGAATGTGAAACTGAACGCGGTTATAGCCTACGATAAAACCCCAGCCCAAAACCACAATGGCATACAACACTGCCAGAATCAGCTTGATACCGAGTATGTTTCCCAGGTGTTTTGGCAGCAGGTGGTTGTGGCGTGAGATGTTCCGGTTGTTGTAATTGGTGATCCCCAGGTCGAGTAAAATATTCAGGGTGGCTGTTAAAGCCAGCAACGAATAATAAAGGCCATAGTCGACAACCCCGGTCACATTCTGGACGGTCCGGTCGATCCCGAATAACCATACCGGCTTTACCAGTACATTGACCGTCAGCAAAAGAATCAGGTTTGTAAAAAACTTTCGTTTCAAGGCCTGTGATCATTTTTAAAGCGGTCATAAAGTAACAATCTTTCTTCTTCATTTGCAATCCTATTTTTTTCGGGAAAAACCGATATTCCCAATTATTTTTTTTTATTTTGAAGGCACATTCATAAGGACTTTGAGGGAAAGACGAGGCTGGGCCGATAAACAATGCGAAACAGGTGAGAATTGCGGTTAATACACAACACTTATTGAAGGGGAAACTGGAAGGAATCGGATGGTTTGCCCACGAAACGCTGAGCCGGATCACGAGAGCCCACCCCGAACATGAATTCCTGTTTATCTTCGACCGCCCATGGGACTCCTCGTTTCTTTATTCCGATAACATTATTCCGGTGCATACCAAAATACCTTCGAGGCATCCGTTTTTGTGGTATTGGCATTACGAGAAGGACGTTCCGAAATTGCTCAGCATTTATCAGCCCGATCTGTTTTTTTCGCCCGACGGATGGATGTCGCTTGCAACCAATGTCCCTACGGTCGATGTGGTTCACGACCTGAACTTCATGCACCGCCCCGGCGATTTTCCCTTTCTGTACCGGAAATATTACCAGCATTTTTTCCCGCAATACATCCGGAAAGCCCGTCGGATTGTCACTGTGTCCGATTTCAGCAAGGCCGACATCATGCATACCTTTGGGGTTAGCCCCGGAAAGATCGACATTGCCTACAATGGGTGCAATCCGCTGTTTCAGCCTGTTTCGACTGAAGTAAAAGAAAAGGTACGGGAAAAATTCTCAGGGGCCAATCCCTACTTTGTGTATGTTGGTTCGCAACATCCCCGCAAAAATATCCTGGGAATGCTCGAAGCTTTTGAACGATTTAAGGCGGGCGATAAACGGAACTTTCGCTTTCTTCTTGTGGGGGAGCCCATGTGGTCCGACCGCGATATCCGACAATTGCTCGATCGGATGAAGTATCGCGCCGACGTGGTTTTTACCGGCCGCCTTTCGACCGAAGCGCTGCACATGGTGATGGCCAGCGCCGAAGCCCTTGTGCTGGTTTCTTTCCTCGAGGGATTTGGCATACCGGTGCTCGAGGCCATGCACTGCGATGTTCCCGTGATCTGTTCCGGAATTACCTCCCTGCCCGAGATAGCAGGGGAGGCTGCCTTACGGGTGAATCCGAAAAACACCGATGAAATTGCCCGGGCCTACACCACCCTTGCCGAACAAGCTTCCGTTTCGTTGCGCCTGATCGAAAAAGGCAGGCAACAGAGGCAGAAATTTAACTGGGATCTTACCGCTCAGGCGGTATGGTGCTCTCTCGAAAAAGCGATGACAGAATGAAGCAGGCTTTACGATCCTTTTACCGGGAAGGGGTTTTGGAAGCCGGTTGCGATGAAGCAGGGCGGGGCTGCCTGGCCGGTCCGGTATATGCGGCTGCCGTGATTCTTCCTCCTGATTTCTTCCACCCTTTGCTGAATGACTCAAAGCAGTTAAGCGAAAAGCAGCGCCTGATCCTTCGTCCTGTTATTGAGCAGGAAGCCCTGGCCTGGGACCTGGGTGTTGTCTCCAACGAAGAAATCGATCGCATCAACGTGCTGAATGCTTCCTTTTTGGCCATGCACCGGGCCATTGAAAATCTGAACCAAAAGCCCGGATTACTGCTGATTGACGGAAACCGTTTCCGCCCGTACCCCTCCATCCCCCATGTTTGCATCGTTGGGGGCGATGGCAAATACACGTCCATTGCTGCCGCATCGGTTTTGGCAAAAACCGGGCGCGACGAATATATGGCCCGGCTCGACCAGGAATACCCGGGATATCATTGGAAAGAAAACAAAGGTTATCCAACCGGGCAACACCGGAATGCTCTTCGGCTTTACGGTACGACTCCGTATCACAGGATCAGTTTTCATCTGTTTGACCGGCAGATCGCCATCGACTTTCCGGATGAATAATAAGGGTAACCCGGTAAAAAAGAGCGAAGAAAATGTAATGGAAATCCCGACATACGTACCAATGGTTCATGTTTTAGTTGCATAAAATAAAAAGGTTATGGCAAGAAAATCGTTTTTCCGGTCACCGTATTTTTGGGCATCCTTTGCCCTTTTGTCGATGTTGAGCGTTTTCTTTCTGCTTCGAAACTTCGAAAAGGCCAATCCTTTGGTGAATGTATCGGTCCGGATGGACCGGGCCGGGGCGATCTCCCAGTCGGCCCGCCAGGCCGAAGCATACGATTTGGGGCCTTCCGGATATCGCCAGGCTGCCCGCTTTCAGAACAATACTCCTTTTCAGAATTATGCCGAACGCGAAGGGGGCGGTCTCGGTGCGTTCAACCGGGTGATCGGGGAGGGAATCTACTATTCCTATCAATGGCAGGTGCGGCATTTCCGCGAAAATGATGTTCATGAAGTAACGTTTTTTTATACGCCCGACGGAAAGCCGTATGGTTTTAACGAGAGCATCAGCGAAGATTTACTCTTGCCCAATATTTCTGCCGACTCGGCCCTTGCACGGGTACAGGAAGCATCTGTTTTGTGGGATGTTCCCTTATCGGAATACAGTCTGGCCGAAAAATCGACGGTTGAAAACCCATCAGGACGGATGGACCACCTGCTGG
>DAIMEA010000124.1:0-9580 GCA_036725585.1 Prolixibacteraceae bacterium
CCCCCCAGATTTTGCCTTTTTTATCGAAGAGCGGTACGGCAAAGGCTTTGGTAGCGATGCCCATCATTTTTTCTTCTTCAGGAGTGGATACCCTGATTTTGGGTTCACCATCCGTAAAAGCCTTGATCAGGTTGCACTGCGGACAGGGATTCTTCAATCCTTTGCGCACCGAGTAACAGGTCTTTCCCAGGATTTCGCCCAGGCTGTTCTGCCCGAATTGTTTGTAGGCCGCCTCATTGGCGTGCAGAACCCGGAAGTGGGTGTCCACAACACTGACAATCCCCGGGAGGGCATTGATTACAGCCTCCAGTTCAACAATCGATTGCTGGTTTTGTTCCTTTTTTTTCCGGAGCTGTTTTTCGGTTTTTTTCAAGGCTGTCTGGTCCGACGCCAGGATAAGAATTCCCTCGGGCAGAGGAGAAAGAGTGATCCCGATCCATCGTTTCCTTCCGGCAGAAGAAAGAACAATCTCGGTTTTTTGGGGAAGATTTTCCGATTGGAGCAGGCTGAGAAAGGTCTTGTTGCTTTCCACACTTTGGTGCAGTCGAATCAGAAGAGAGCCGGTGAGGCACGGTTCTCTGTTGTTGAAAAGTCTTCGGGCTGCATCGTTCAGGTAAACAATGTTTAATGTACGGTCAACCACAATGCAGCCTTCCGGCATCGGATCGAAAAGTGTACTGAACGGTATTTCCCCCATCGGTTCCTGTTTTTTTGATCATCATCAGTAGTGATTCAAATATAACTTTTCCCGATTACAATTGCAATGGCCTGTTTGGGATGTACGGGAACAGAAAGAAAAGGATGTGACGGGGATTAATTATTGTGCGAGGAATTGAGAAAATGCTGGATGTGTTCGACCAGCGCCTTGGCATGGATGGGTTTGACCAGATATTCGTCCATCCCGGCTTCGAGGCACTTGCTTTTTTGCCCTTTGAACATATTGGAAGTAACCGCAAAAATTGGGGTGCGGTGCCCGTTCTCCATCGATCGTATCTTGAGCGTCGTTTCAATACCATCCATCTCGGGCATGTGCAAATCCATTAAAACGAGATCGTAACGGTTCGTTTTCATTTTATCGATGGCCGAATATCCGTTGCATGCAAAGTCGACATCAAAATAACCTTCCAGGTTGTATTGCAACAATAAACGATTACCCGCGTTATCGTCGACTACCAAAATTTTTCGTTTTCCGGTCATAAAAAACTGGATTTGCTCTGATCCTCCTATCCGAAAGCAAAAATACACACATTCCCGGAAAATGTAAAGAGCCTTCCCGCAATTAATTGACCAAAGGGCGCTTTCTGATGATAAAAACCTCTGATCGTTTGTTTTTTGCACGTTTTAGGAAAAAGATTTGTTGAAAAGGAAAGAAATCCAAATTCGTTCTATTTTTGCATCGTTAATCCTGGGATTTTTTAAATATACCGACTATGAGCGACGACAAGCAGATCATTTTTTCCATGTACAAGGTCAGTAAGACCTACCCGCCTCAAAAACAGGTGATCAAAGACATTTCCCTTTCTTTTTTTCTGGGAGCCAAAATTGGCATCATCGGGTTGAACGGCTCCGGTAAATCGACCCTGTTAAAGATTATTGCCGGCATTGAAAAATCGTTTCAGGGTGAATTGGTTTTTGCACCGGGTTATTCGGTGGGATACCTGGAACAGGATCCCCGGCTCGATGAATCAAAAACCGTAAAGGAAATTGTTCAGGAAGGGGTTCAGGAGGTGATGGACATCCTCCGGGAATACGACGAAATCAATAAAAGCTACGAATTGCCTGAGGTTTACGAAGATGCCGACCGCATGGAAAAGTTGATGAACCGTCAGGCGGTTTTGCAGGAAAAGATCGACCAAACCGATGCCTGGAACATCGATAACAAACTGGAGCGGGCCATGGACGCCCTCCGCTGTCCCGACGGCGATGAAAAAATATCCGTTCTTTCCGGGGGCGAACTCCGGCGTGTGGCTCTTTGTCGCCTATTATTGAAAGAACCCGATGTGCTTTTACTCGATGAACCGACCAACCACCTTGATGCCGAATCGGTTCAATGGCTCGAAATGCACTTGCAGCAATACAAGGGCACGGTGATCTGCATTACCCACGACCGCTATTTCCTCGACAATGTGGCCGGTTGGATCCTCGAACTCGACCGGGGCGAAGGTATCCCCTGGAAGGGCAATTATTCATCGTGGCTCGAACAAAAGGCCAAACGGCTCGAACTGGAAGAAAAAGGCGTGTCGAAACGACGCAAAACACTGGAACGTGAGCTCGAATGGGTGCGCATGAGCCCCAAGGCCCGCCATGCCAAATCGAAAGCCCGTTTGAGCGCTTACGAATCGTTGATGAACGAAGATGTGAAAGAACGGGAACAGAAACTTGAGATCTTTATTCCCAACGGTCCCCGCCTGGGCGATCAGGTTATCGAGGCCAAGGCTGTGGCCAAAAGCTTTGGCGAACGACTGCTCTTTGAAGACCTGGAATTCAACCTCCCGCCCAACGGCATTGTCGGGGTTATAGGTCCCAACGGAGCCGGGAAAACAACCTTGTTCCGGATGATCATGAAAATGGAACCCGTTGATAAGGGAATATTCAGGGTGGGCGATACCGTGGTTTTGGGTTATGCCGACCAAACGCATACCGAAATCGATCCCGAAAAAACCGTATACCAGGTCATTTCAGGCGGGCAGGAAGAAATTTTGGTAGGCGGGCGCATGCTCAATGCCCGTGCCTATGTGTCGAAATTTAATTTCAGCGGATCCGATCATGAGAAGAAATGTGGCGTACTGTCGGGGGGCGAGCGAAATCGCCTGCACCTGGCGCTAACCCTGAAATCGGGCGCGAACGTTTTGCTGCTCGATGAGCCCACGAACGATATCGATGTCAATACCCTGCGCGCGCTCGAAGAAGGTCTGGAAAATTTTGCCGGTTGTGCCGTAGTGATCTCCCACGACCGCTGGTTCCTCGATCGCGTGGCAACCCATATTCTGGCCTTTGAAGGCGATTCGCAGGTGAAATTCTTCGAAGGATCGTTCTCGGAATACGAAGAAAACAAGAAGAAACGGATGGGCGACCTCACACCCCACCGGATAAAATATAAGAAGCTTGTGAAAGGGTAGGGACGTCAACTTTTTAAGTTGACGAAATTCTGATTTTGTTGGACTTTGGAACGTCCAACTCCCGTTGTTGCCCTGAATAAAGCGATTCGGACTCGCTGTTTATGGAAAAATGTTTATTTTTCGGAAATTCAATCCAACAGAAATGAAACCAAAATTTCCATCAACGATCCTGCTTCTTTTTTTTGCTCTTGCTTTTTCGAATGTCTGTGATGCTAAACTCTACGAACTTAAATCACCCGATGAAACGATCGTTTTAACTATAGAAACAGGGGAGAAAACAAACTGGTCGGTCAGCCACAGCGGTCAGGTTATTCTTTCCCCGTCGACTGTATCCCTTTCGCTCGAAAATGGGGAAGTATTGGGCGAAAGAGCAAACGTGATTTCCGGAAAACGTGAGGCCGTTGATGAAACGTTTTCTGCGAATCTGTACAAAAAAGCAATCGTTCACAATGCATACAATCAGCTGGTTTTGATTTGTAAAGGCGATTACAGTATGGTCTTTCGGGCCTACAACGACGGGGTGGCCTACCGCTTTGAAACCCGCCGTAAGGGTGAGCTGATCGTGAAATACGAAGAGGCAAATTTCAATTTTGAAGCCGATTATCCGGCATTTATTCCTTATATGTGGGATTATCGGGGCGGGAAAAAGTTCAACCACTCGTTCGAGGCGCTGTATCGCGAAGGGCCGATTTCTGAATTTGCCCCCGATTCGCTGGCATTTTTGCCGGTACTGGTCGATGTGGGAAATGGAAAAAAAGCGGTCATCCTCGAAGCAGATCTCGACGACTATCCGGGCATGTACCTCAACCTGAATGAAACCCAAAAAGGATTCAAGTCCGAATTTGCCCCATACCCGCTCGAAACGGAAATGGGAGGCTACCAGAACATGAACGAAATACCGGTGAAACGGGCGGATTATATCGCAAAAACGAACGGTACTCGAACATTTCCATGGAGGGTTGTCGTGATCAGCGTCCACGACAAGGAATTGCTCGATAACGACATGGTGCAGAAACTGTCGCCGCCGTGCCGGATCGACGATCCTTCGTGGATCAAACCCGGTTTGGTCGCCTGGGATTGGTGGAACGACTGGAATGTTTCGCACGTTGATTTCCGAGCCGGGTACAACACACCTACGTACAAATACTACATCGATTTTGCAGCCGAAAACAAAATACCCTATATCGTGATCGACTGGGGCTGGTCGTCCAAAACCGACCTGTTTGAACTTACAACACCTGAACTCGATATCCCGGAAATAATTCGTTACGGGCAACAAAAGGAAGTCGGCGTGGTTTTGTGGGCAACCTGGTATGCCGTGAAAACCCAGATCGATACGGTGTTTGCCCATTATTCCCGGATGGGGGCAAGGGGATTTAAAATCGATTTCGTCGATCGGGATGACCAGCTATCCGTAGCATCGCTTTACGATATTGCCCAAAAAGCTGCGGAATATAAAATGATTGTCGACTATCACGGGGTGTTCAAACCTACCGGACTGCATCGTGCCTATCCCAATGTGGTGGGTTATGAAGGCGTGAAGGGGCTCGAAAATTACAAATGGGCCGACGAAGACCAGCCCCGTTATTGTGTTACCATCCCGTTCGTCCGGATGTTGGCCGGTCCGATGGATTATACACCCGGCGCCATGCGCAATGCGACCCGGGAAACGTTCTTTGCCAATAATTCGATGCCCATGAGCAAAGGCACCCGCTGCGCCCAGTTAGCCATGTATGTTTTGTACGAAGCGCCTTTCCAAATGTTGTCGGATAACCCGACAATATACCGCAAAGAACAGGAGTGCACCGACTTTATTGCCAAAGTGCCCACGGTTTTCGACGAAACGGTTGCCCTCGACGGCGAGCTTGGTGAATTCGCTGCTATCGCTCGTCGGAAGGGCGATACCTGGTACGTGGGAGCCCTGACCAACTGGACACCCCGGGAACGTATCCTCGATTTCTCATTCCTTTCCGAAGGGGATTACGAGGCCGTTCTTTTTAGCGACGGAAGGAATGCCGATCGCGATGCAACGGACTATCAGAGACGTGTTGTTCGGGTGAAAAAGGGCGACCGGCTTGCGATCAAAATGGCCCATGGGGGAGGTTGGGCTGCCCGACTGGAAAAAATCAAATAGCAGGAATATGGTACCGGAAGTGATGCAAAAAATGATTTTCTATTTCGGGGATGATATCCGGCGCATTAACCATGCACTGAAAGTGTACGGTTTTGCACGTTGCCTGGCCGGGCTTGAGGGCCTCGACCAGGAACAAATACGCGTTGTGGAAATTGCAGCCCTTTTGCACGATATCGGGATAAAGGAAGCAGAACGGAAGTACCAGTCAACCGCAGGGCCTTATCAGGAAAAAGAAGGGCCACCGGTTGCACTTGGATTATTACACGATTTTCCTTTGGAACGCAATACCCTCGACCGGATTATCTACCTGATCGGGAACCATCATTCCTATACGAAAATCAATGGGAAAGACTTCCAGATATTAGTCGAGGCCGATTTCCTGGTCAATATTTCTGAGGACGAAATGCCAGTACATTCCATCATAGCGATTCGGAACAGATATTTTACGACGGAAACCGGCCGCAGTTTTCTTGAGAAAATGTACCCCGGATTATCTTGAAAAACAGTTTTCTAATACACGAAGGAAGATCAAACGACACCCCATTTCTGAGCGGTTTATTTTTCAGCAGGAATGTAAACTAAAGTAGGTGGTCCGATTTCTCCTTCGTTAGAAATGAACATGTCTCCGTTTTCAGTGAAGGTAATTCCTTCGGCTTTAGGATAAAGTATTTCATCCAGTTGAAGTATGTTTGCTATTTTCCCATCGGGATGAAAAACGTATAAAAGATGCTCGCTTGCTGATAGAATGTACAGATCTCCCGAAACCGGGTGAATGGCAATTCCGGAAGAACGCAACTTCGGTTTCTGAGCTTTTATTGTACCGTTTTTTTTAGACTCGCGGAGAAGAGCAATCCCGTTTTTATTCATGAACGCTTCAATATCCGGGAGATAGATTTCCAAGAAGGGTTTGGTGTCTAACTCTTTTTTGCGAAGATTAAAACTGTATACAGCCCGCTCCTGTTTGGCCCTTTTTTCATCCTTGTCGGCCGATTTTCCTTTTGAAGCAATCAACAGGCGATTGTTTTTCCGATCGTAAACCACCCCTTCGCAGTTGGGGTAGGGAATGTTTAACGGATAAAAGTTTTGAGCAATTTTGCCCGAGGCATAATCTTCCACTTCAAATAGAACCCCGTCGCTCCGGATGATATAAAGCGAGTTTCCTGCCAGGGTAATTCCTTCATAGTCGCCCGGATACCCAAAATCAAACCGGGCTGTGATTACGTTTTCTTTCAGGCTGTAGTGATAAATCGTCCCGCTTTCATCTTCGATACAGGCAAGGTATTCGGGGTTGGTTGATACTATGCCCGAAACTTCCCTCAATACATCGGGCAAAACAAGCACTTTTTCAGGTTGGTTGGGTGCATACGGAACGGTAACAACAACCGGTATTTCGGGATGTTTTAAATTTGAAAATAATAGCAGAATAAGGATGAAAGACGTATACATGACAATCCAATTTTTTTGAATATAGTTGGTTAAAAATAGCAAAATGAATTGAAATGGGAATATTTATCGTGTAGACGACGAAAAATGCTAAATTTGAAAACCCAATAAATAGACGATAATCGTGAAAACCCCTCTTTAAATTTTTCGCGGTTTCCTTTCGGGATGATAAAGAATGAATCCTTTAACAAACCACTTTATGAAACGAACATGTTTGCAGAAAAAAAAACCGGCCTGGCAATTTTTGATCCTCTTTCTTTCTGTTGTCTTTTTTGCTTCATGCAATCCAACACAGAAGCCGAATAAAGAAGTATCTCCCGGGAACGAAACCCTAAGCGATACATTTCAACTGGAAAAGGTGAAGAATCAGGTCGTTGAACTGATTATGGAGATGAACAAGGCCGAAGATATCGTTCCCATGCTAAACAAGGCCGGGGCTTCCTATATCTTCGATTTGACGGTCCCTCCCGAAAAGGCTGAAAAACAATTAACCCGTGTGCAAATGAGTTTCTTTTGGGGGATGGTGGTTTTTGATATGATTTACGCCAAGACATATAATCGGAACGATGTACTGGCAAAGGTTTCCGACCTGGAATACCGGTTTAAAACGGAACTCGGGCTAACGGAGGCCCTGGAAAAGGTAAAAGGATATAATCAACGGATTGAAAATAACAAGGAGAATAAGGACTCGCTCGAAGTACTTTTTCAGGAGGCTATGGATACATGGTTCAGCGAATTGTCGGAAAGTCATTTGAGCACATTGGTTTATTCCACCATCGGGAATACAGTTGAAGCTCTTTACGTATTAACCCAGCTTGCGCTTCTGGCCGAGGACAACACCGAATTGCTCGCGATTGTAAATGGACAAAGGGAGCATCTGGGCGTTTTCTTCGACATGGTTGATTGGGTCGCTGAAGATAAAAATGTGATGCCGATGTACGATGATCTTTCCTACATTGCCAATCTGTTTCATGAAAAGGAATTGATCACTGTGACAGAACTGGACGAAATGTCCATTCGGGTGGGTCGGGTACGAAACCAGTTGGTAAACTGATTCTTCCTGCCGGTAAAAGCAGATGAATAAACGATTTTTTTTCTTCGTTTGCCGATGAAACAGTTGATATCCATTTCCTTTTTCCCATCTTGGTTTGTTTTTGCTAAAGTTTCTTTTTTATGAGTCGTTTTTATTACCTCCACCGGCTTCGTGTTTTGTTGACGATGCTGGTTATCTTTCACCATTCGGCCATTGCTTTTGGTGCTTTGGGGGGATGGTATTATGTTTCGCCCAATAGCACTTCGGGAATCATCCAGATGATCCTTTCGGCATTCATGGCGATCGATCAGGCCTATTTCATGAGTTTCTTCTTTTTTATATCGGCATTGCTGATGCCCGACTCTTTCGACCGCAAGGGCATGGGCCCTTTTTTGAAAGACCGTTGGATCCGGCTGGGGATACCCCTGGCCATGTATGTACTGCTTCTCCATCCCACCCTGATCTACCTGATCCATCAGTATCTGGATAAACCTACGGGCTCGTGGATTCAGTTTGTATGGCTCATTGTTTCAAACTATGCCGGATCGGGGCCCATGTGGTTTGTGCTCACCCTGTTGCTTTTCGAAACCGTTTATGCTTTGTACCGGCATTTTTCAAAGCGGTCCGGTCAGCGTAAGAATGGCCCGCTACCTAATGGCAGTACCATTCTGTTGTTTATCCTGGGCAGTGGTTTCCTGGCTTTTGGCATCCGTTTGTTTTATCCTGTTGGGAAAAGCTTCTTCGACCTCCAGTTTGGCTATTTTGTTCTCTATACCGGCATGTATCTGGCCGGAATCCTCGCGAACCGGAATCAATGGCTTGAACGGTTAACGCTAAAACAGGCACGGCCGTGGTTCGTTGTTGCTTTATGTGTCATTCCGGTATTAATCGGAATGATCGCGATGAACCAGACTCCGAAAGAAATAAATGCCTTTTCGGGGGGCGTTAACATCCTGGCACTGACCTATGCTTTATGGGAACCCTTTATTTGTGTTGGTTTTTGCTTTTTTCTCTTGATGTATTTTAAAAAGCGATTCAACCAACCCGGTCGCTTTGTTTTATCCCTTTCGCTCGATAGTTACACCGCATATATCGTTCACCCATTTGGGGTGGTTGGGGCAACGTTTCTGGCCGAGCAAATCAACATACCCCCAGCGGCAAGGCTGGTTCTGGTGCTTGTGATGTCCATTCCCGGCAGTTTTCTGTTTGCCCGGCTGATCCGGCTGATCCCGGGTGTGAAACGGGTGGTGTAGGTTCGGTTGATTGCCTTGCCTACAGCAGGCTCCATCCTTCCCGATAGGTATAATGCAGTTTGGCTGTTGCTGCGCCGTCGATATCGTCGATAAAGCATTCGGCAGCGGGATCCCATTTCAGCGTTCTTTTCAGCTCGCAGGCTATGTTGCCCAGGGTGCAAACCGTACAACTGCGATGCCCGGTTTCGACGGGGACGATGGGATCTTTTCGCTCGCGTACCGACTCGATAAAATTCTGCTGATGCGGGATTTTTGTTTCGTAGGGACCCGCCTCTTCAGCGTCGCTTTTGGGTGGGAGCAGGCTGTCGTCGGAGGCTTTGAAATGTTCCCTCGATACTTCGATCCACCCATTGGAGCCGATAAACTTGACTCCTTTTGTCCAATTTTCGTCGAAAGGTTCCGACGTCATCACCACCCCGTTGGCATAAGTGAATCGCATAAATTCTGTACCATCGCCGATGGGCGCGATTTCGACGGGTCCGCTTTGATCCATTGCGAGTCCCCACTGGACAACATCGAACATGTGGGCGCCCCAGTCGGTGGTGAAACCTCCGCCCATTTCCTTGTACCAGCGCCAGGCGCCCCATAACTGTTCGTC
>DAIMEA010000125.1:0-9576 GCA_036725585.1 Prolixibacteraceae bacterium
CCATGCGTTCCCACATACACCCGGCCGTATTTTTTCGGATCGCCGGTAACATGCAGCAATAAACCCCATTGGTGCCGGTCGTCGTTTATTCGGGTCCAATTTCGTGCCTGGTCAGTAGAACGGTAGATTCCTCTGACGCCATCAACAATTCCGATCAGGTATAAAGCCGGGTATTTTTTTCCGGGTGCGGCTTTGCCAAAACCAAAACCATGAATCTGGCTTACTTTGGGCATCAGGGTAAAGGTCGATCCGGCTTTTGGGGAATGATACAGGCCGTCGAAGGCGGCAATCCACAGATCGTTTTCCCGTCCGGGTGTGGTGTATATCCTGTCCTGTCCGCCCCGGCTGTCGCCCCGGATGTTTCGGGGCTGTTTCGGGTCGATGATTCCCTTTTCCAGATGGAGTGGGGTGGGCGAGAATGTTCCTGCTCCGTCGGTGCTTGTGTACAACAGACCTTCGTACAAACTGATTGCATAGAATTTTTGCGGGTTAACCTTGTCGGCTACAACGCGTGTGTTTTCGGGGAGGGAGTCAAGTCGGGTCCAGTTATTTCCCTTGTCGCGGGTGGTCCAGGGTTTGCTGCGTTGCGGGGTCCAGACCCAGGTTTCTCCGTCGGCCGATACGGCAATATGGCCGTGTGCGCTGTTTTCTTCAGGCATTCCTGCCGGTTGCCATGTTTTACCCTTGTTTTCGGACCATGCTATGTTTTGTCCCCCGCGGCCATGCCCCGACTGTACACCTACCCGTACCAGAATTTCGGGCTTCTTTTCGGCACAGGCAACTCCGTCGGTATTGCCGAAACGGGGATTCAGGAAATTTCCTTCCGGGGCAGGCTGGTCCAGATCCCAGTGCACGAACCCACCGTAGTCGCCAATAGCCGTAACCAGTTGGGCTCCTTCGGGCGGACTTAGTAGTTCAAGCGGAACGGTTTCTTCGATGCCCGTGGAATATACACTCCATTGGGTGGGCAATCCCTGGTCGACATTCGTCAGGTTACATGTTTCAAATCCCCCGAAGCCGGTAGTGAAAATCGCGTGGTCGGGATTGAAGGGATTGATTTCGATATCGAACATCCAATGGATGCCGGTGTGTTGTACATAAGGGGCTTTGGCATAATTGTATTCGGTGCCGTTGGCAAAAACAGCTTTCCATGTTTTTCCTGCATCGGTGGTGCGAAAAATCTCATCGCCCCCGATTTCACCGGGACGGTAATGGGTGCTGGCAATCACAACATCGGGATTGGAAGCATCGACCGACACAGCTGCATAACCGAAGCGGTATTTTTCATTCGGTTTATCGGGAGTGATGTCGGTCCATTTCCCATTGCGGGTATTGAGTTTCCAGACACCGCCGTTGGTCATTTGCGATGGTCCGGGTGTGTCGCCATAGGAAAGATACAGCATTCCGTTGCCGGCCAGAATTCCGTGTGTCGGTCGGTATTGGACGGGCTGGCCGGGAATCGCCGACCAGGTTTTGCCCCCGTCGTTGGAACGAAAAAGGTTTTCCCGGTTGATGAGCGATACGCCCACATAAATTGTTTGGCATCCATCGTCGGATCCTGTTTGCGGATCGAAAACAACAAAGATGATTCCGCTACCTCTCGACGACCAGCCCCAGCGGCGTTTTTCCCATTCGTTCAATCCTTCGGGCATGATTTCCGTCACATTGGGAAACGAAGAAACATTTACCCAGTTTTTTCCCCCGTCGTTCGTGCGCCAAAGTCCATCGTTCCGTGTACCCAGGTACACAATGTTCCCGTTGGCCGGATCAACCGCCATGCGTTCGCCGTTTCCCCGTCCGTTTTCGTTTCCGCCCATTTTGAAGGGCATATCGGTGCGCGAAAAGGTTTTTCCCCGGTCGGAGGAAACCAGGACTGCACCGTTGGGTACATCGGGGGCGGTATATGTTCCGCAGGAAAGGAAGACTTTATCGGGATTGTTCGGATCCAGGGCGATGCTTTCAACGCCCATCAGGTTTAAATCTTCGTACGATAACCAATCGAGTATCGGAATCCATCTTTGTTCCGGCTCGTCCCAGCGATAAGCTCCGCCCATATCGGTTCGGGCATAGCGAAGGTTTTTTTCGACCGGGTGGAAAATGACACCATCGACAAAGCCTCCGCCCACAATTTGGACGTTTTTCCAAGTATAGGGTTCACTTTTTGCTTGATTGTCTGTTCTTTTGCAGGTTACCAGAAGGGCCAACCCCATGATGAGGGGCAGAAAAATCCGAAGTTTCATAAGCGTGTAGATCTATTTTAAGAATTTAAAAATAGTGTTTTAGAAGCTTCAAGGATTCGTTGTAATCAAAAACGAAAGGGATTCGATACAAACAAATCCCTTTCAGTTCTATGGTAAGGCGAAACTTAATCCTGCAAGAACTGGTTGAGCAAACCTCCGGTTTCTTTTCTCTGGTTGCCTCCCATGGGCGAAAGTTCCCGGATCAACTTGCTGATGGGCATGGATTGGAGCCATACTTTTCCGTAACCGCTCAATGTAGCCAGGAAAAGACCTTCGCCGCCAAAAACCATCGATTTTAGACCTCCGGCTTGTTGGATATCGTAGTTTATTCCCCCGGTAAAACCGACGATGCAACCGGTATCGACCCGAATCGTTTCCCCGTTTAGTTGTCGTTCGATAACGGTTCCTCCGGCATGGATAAAGGCTCTTCCGTCGCCTTCAAGTTTTTGAAGGATAAAGCCTTCGCCACCAAAAAAGCCCGCGCCTATTCTTCGGTTCAGGGTAACACTGACCCGCGTGCCCAGGGCGGCGCACAAAAATGCATCCCGTTGTACGGTAACCATGCCCCCGTATTGCATCAATTCGAGGGGAATGATGGTTCCCGGATAGGGCGCTGAGAAAGCCACATGACTTTTCCCGTATCCCCGGTTGGTGAAATGTGTAAGGAAAAGAGACTCGCCCGTTATGAGGCGCCCCGCTCCCTTAAGTAATTTTCCAAACAGACCTTCGTTGGGCTCGGATCCATCGCCCATTCGGGTTTGGAAATCGATGCCCGGTTCCATGTACAGCATGGCGCCGGCTTCGGCAATAACGGTTTCGTTCGGGTCCAGTTCGATCTCAACAAACTGAACATCATGACCAAAAATTTTGTAATCGACTTCGTGTGATCTCATAGCTGAATTTAATTTGTTTTGAACGTTAAATATGAAAAGAATTTTTAAAAATCGTACAGGTATATGAACTATTTCCCCGTTTTTTTCTTACTTCTGTATGGAAAACTCAATTATGGAACATATTTTCAAAGCCGATCATTTTCAAACCTTTCTTAAAGATCATGCACTGGTTCTTGCCTATTTCTCGGGCAAACAGTGCAACGTATGTAATGTCCTCAGGCCAAAATTGAAAGCGGAAATGGAACGGAGTTTCCCCAATATGTCCCTTGTTGAAATACCCGTCGAAGAAGGGCCGGAACTTCCGGTACGTTATTCTGTTTTTACGGTACCTGTTGTGATCTTCTTTGTCGAAGGAAAAGAATTTTTCCGCGAAGCCCGTTCCATGAGTCTTTCCGATTTATCCCATAAAATTCAGCGGGTTTACCGTCTTTTTTACACCTGAAGGTTTTCTTTTTTCTGAACCTATTTATTTAAGATGAGTTAAAAAGTGGTTGAGGATTTTGGTGTACAGGTGCAATCGGGTATTTCCCCCGTAAATACTGTGATTTCGGTTGGTATACAGGTGCATGTCGAACGGAATACCTTCCTGGACGAGCACTTCTGCAAATTCCAGGGTATTCTGTACATGGACGTTATCGTCGGCTGTTCCGTGAATCAGCAATAATTTTCCCCGGATATCACCCGCGCGGGGAAAAGCAGAATAATCGTTGTATCCGGAAGGATTTTCACCGGGCTTCCGCATAAATCGTTCCGTATATACACTGTCGTAATATTTCCAGTGGGTTACCGGCGCAACGGCCACGCCTGCCCGGAACAGGGTGCCCCCTTTTTCCATGCTCAGGATGGTGGAGAAACCACCGTAGCTCCAACCCCAAATTCCGATTCGTTCACCATCGACCCAGGGCAGGGTCGTCATATATCGGGCTGTTTCAACCAGATCGTCCGATTCAAGCCGCCCCAATTGCATGTAGGTGCTTTTCCGAAAGGCTTCGCCACGGGCAAGGGTTCCCCTTGGATCGACACATACGACCAGAAAACCCTGTTCGGCCAGAAACCAGTGCCAGTCGCTTTCCCATCGATCGACAACCTCCTGGGAACCCGGTCCGCTGTATTGGTACAAAACGACCGGGTATTTCTGGGTCGAATCGAAATGGGATGGACGGATCCGATACCCGTTTAACTCGATGCCTTCCGAAGTGGAAAAACGGAAGAATTCCTTTTCGGGTAAATAATATTCCTGGAGTTTGTTCTTTAATGACATGTTATCTTCAAGTACGGCAAGCTTCTTATTCGATGGTAAAGAGTACAGGCTTGTTTCGGGCAATTCTTTTGCCGATGAAAATGTATTTCTGTAGAAGGTATAATCGGAACTGAACTGCGCTTCGTTGGTCCCAGCCTTATCCGACAAACATTCTTTCTTTCGCCCGTCGAGGCTTAACAAACAGACTTCCCGTTGCAGCGGGGATTTTTGGGCCGCCTGATAATAAAATAGTTTTTTCCGGATATTGTATCCGTAGAAAGCGCTTACATCAAATGCCCCCGAAGTAAGCTGTTTTACCAAAATTCCGTTGTTGCGGTAAAGATATAGGTGCGACCAGCCGTCGCGTTCGCTGATGAGGACAAAATGTTCGCCATCGTCGAGAAAGGTGAAATTTTTACTGAACTGATCGTCGATATACCATTGATTGCGTTCCGTCAGAACGGTTCTCGATTGTCCGGTATATGGATTGGCGTATAGAATATCCAATTCGTTCTGGCGCCGGTTCAAACGGAATACCAGGAGATCGTTTCCCGATGGGCTCCATTTTATAGCGGGTATATAATGGTCGGGATGATCACCCGTGTCCATCGTGAGTGTGGCCCTTGTCTTCAGGTCATAAACATGAACACTGACCTCGGAATTATTCTCCCCGGCCTTGGGATATTTATAGGGAACGCAATGGGGGTAGATACTGTTTTCCTTAAGCTCGGGCGACAAGCCCTGATACATATGCAGCGGATATTCCGGTACTTCGTACTCGTTAAATTTTACCCAAGCCAGCATTTTCGAATCGGGCGACCACTCAAAAGCCTTTATAATCGCAAATTCTTCTTCGTATACCCAGTCGGGGATTCCGTTAATGATTTCGTTCTTTTTCCCGTCGAAGGTAAGCTGTTGCTCGGTTCCAAAACGGATTGTTTTAACAAAAAGATTGTTGTCCCGGGCAAATGCGACCCGTTCCCCGTCGGGAGAAAACGTGGCTACCTGTTGGGGCCCATAATCCGATACAGAGGAAAGGCTTTGCGTATAGGTATCCCAGATATAATATTCTGCAGAATACGAATGCCGGTATATTTTTTCTTTTTTTGTTTCCAGAAGAATGCGCTTTTCGTCTTTGCTGAATGCAAAGTCTGAGATGCTTTCAAACGGAGCGTTTTTTTGATCGCTCATCCGAAACAGGGTTTGAATTTCGATACCGCTTCGATAACTGAATACGACAATTTCTTTGTTGTCTTTCAGCAGGGCATATTGGCTCCCGTTGTTCATGGGAACGATTTTTCCCGGGAATGCCGGAGAAAGTTTATTGTAGGGAATAAATACTTCGGCATCCAGTTTTTTCTTGTTTCCGGAAAAAACGTCAAAATGAGAGAAAACGAGAAGTATAATAAAAGAGATAAGGATTCGGTTCATAATTGATCCTGTTGTAATGGTTGATGTGCCCGAAAAATAAACAATATTTTTTTCAGAAGAAAAGGTATTTCAACGGGAATCCACGAAAAATATAAACGCAGGCAACGTTTCCCCTCATAAAAATAAAGCACGTGTATTGCTTTTTTTGATACCTTTGAATTGTAGTTAAGCTTTTTATTCATCCTTTTCGGGCATACAGAGATCGGGTATCTCCTTATGCAGGTGGATTGTTATTTCGATATAGTGAAAAGAATAGGGGGATTTTTTACGTGTAAGGGGGCAATGTTCTTTTTGATGGGCTCTTTTTCTCTGGTGCTGCTTCACGCTCAACCGATTGATCTTCATTTCCAGGAATTTAATTTAAACGATGACTTATCTTCCTTTTCGATACAATGTATCGAACAGGACAGTATGGGTTTTATGTGGGTGGGTACGAGCAATGGATTGTTTCGTTACGATGGCTTTGAACTCCGGCCCTATCTAAAAGATGATGCCAATGATTTTGGAATTGATGAATCGCATGTTTATTCTCTGTTTAACGATACGTATGGATCCCTTTGGATCAGTCTGAATTCCCATTTATGCCGTTACGATATTGGCCAGGACTCAATTGAAATTATAGCCAGTCAAAGCAAGGGCAACGGATTGGACAATCCTTTTGTATCTGTATTTCACGAAGGACCCGATTCTCTCCTTTATGTTGCTTCGGGATCTTCGGTGTATTATTTCGACAGGAAACGAACCGGCATGTTTCAAAAGGTGGCTTCATTGAAGGGGGCGGAAATAACGGCTCTTTGTACGGATCACCAACAACAATTATGGATTGGTACCAGTGGAGGTGAAAGGCTTTATTGCCTGAAGGACAGCGGTCAGCAGCCAGAACCGGTTGCTATTGACAATGAAGACTTTCCCGCTCATCCCATCACCGGTCTGATATGGCGTGCGCCCTATTTGTGGATTGCTACAAACGGTTCCGGTGTTGCTTCCTATCACCCTGTTTCCGGAAAATTGAAACGCTATCCCGTCGACAGCGAATATGCGTTGAATGTCCGAAAAATTTATGTCGATCGGGAAAACATTCTCTGGGTGCTCGATTTTACCGGGTTAAAAGTATACGTTCCCGACCGGGATTTCTTCCAGGGATATTATCCCGAAACGGGGAATCCTTATTCAATAAAGCAGCATATCTACATTTTTTTTCAGGATTGCAGTAAAAATTATTGGTCGGCCCATACGCCCGGGGGGCTAAGCTTTTGTCCTCGTCCGAAGGGATTTACCCGTTTCGATTCGCATGTCAATTCGCCTTTTCGGCTCAGTGTCGATCCGGTTTCAGCCATTATAGAAGACCAGGAAGGAAATTTGTGGATGGGAAATCCCTTCAATGGGATCGATGTTTTTTACTGGTCCCGGGGAAAAACCGTTACCTACGTTCACGATTCGAATAATCGGTTCAGCCTGGGCAAGGGAGCTGTTCAGGCACTTTTTCGCGATTCGAAACAAAGAATCTGGGTGGGTACCTATTGGGGCGGCCTGCAGTATTTTGATCAGACGACGGAACGCTTTCATTCTTTTCAGAACGATCCGGCTGATTCTGCATCTATTTCATCGAACGACATTCGTTCGATTTGTGAAGACCGGGAGGGGAATTTATGGATTTGTTCCCATGGGAAGGGGCTCGACCGCTTTGATCCGGAAACAGGACAATTTCAGAATTTCAATCATGCAAAAAACAATCTTTCAAATGATTACACCTTTGATGTGCTATGTGATTCATCCAACGTCTTATGGGTGGCAACAGCCTGGGGTGTCAGCCGCTTACAGCCCGGAGCTACCCGCTTTATGAATTATTTACACGACCGGAACAATGGAGCGTCCCTTTCTTCAAATCTTGTTATGGATTTGTTCGAAGATCGTCTTCAGCGAATCTGGCTGGGCACCTCCGACGGATTGAACCGATATGTGCCCGAAGGAGATTTTTTTCAGCGATTTGGTGACGATTTTCCCAACGCTTACATTGTTTCGATTCTCGATGATTCAAAAAACAGGTTATGGCTGGGTACGCAAAATGGCTTGATCCGTTTTGATCCTGTTTCAGGCGGTGTGCTTTTTTTGGGTGAAACCGACGGCATCGGTTCGAATCATTTTTCACCCCGGGCTTTTTTTGATAACGGAAAAAATACGCTTTTCCTGGGGCACCAGAAGGGGATTACTTATTTTTCCCCCGATTCTCTCCGTTTTGCTGAACCCTCACAAGAGGTATACATTACCCGTGTGAAATTACAGAATCGGGAAATCAATCATCGGAACAGTTTGCTTATTCGGCAAAACATCCTCTTAGTCGATACCCTGTCGCTTGATTACCGGGAAAATTACCTGTCTTTTGAATTTTCGTCTCTTACGCCCTCCTTTCAGAAAACACCTCATTTTGCCTATTATTTGGACGGATTTGAAGCCGACTGGAATGAACTGTACGGGAAAAATGAAGTTACCTACACCAATCTGAAACCCGGCGAATACCGGTTTCGGGTAAAGTCGCAAAACGATTCGGGTTTTTGGAACGAACCCGGTTCCTCTCTTGTGTTGATCATTGCACCTCCCTTTTGGGAAACAATCTGGTTTCGGATTCTGCTTTTACTGTTGTTGCTGGGCGCTATGTTCGGTATAATAAAAATCCGGGAAGAACGCCTGATTCGGGTTCAATCGGACCTGGAACGAAAAGTGGAACAGCGCACCCGGGAGATCCTGTTGCAGAATGAGTTACTCGAAAAGCAAAAGCAGGAGTTGGAAGAGGCCCATTCCGTGAAAAACCGATTTTTCAATGTATTGGCCCACGATTTGAAGAGCCCGGTTTCGTCATTGGTCCAGTTAACCCATTTATTGCGTGAACGAATGAAGAATGGGACTGCGGCGGATTTGGACCGGATTTCCGGTTTGGCCCAACAAACAGCCGAAGAAGTGCATCGCCTGCTTGAGGATTTGTTGGTATGGGGCAGAGCTCAGTCGAAGAACATTCAGTATGTTTTTGGAACCTTCGATGTGAATCATCTGGTTTATGAAGTGATCGAAATTTGCCGGCCCATGGCTGAAGCAAAAAAAATACACGTGACCGTTTCCCTTTTCCCCGAAGGCTCTATCTATGCTGATAAAAACAGCATGAGTGTAATCATGCGCAATTTACTTGTTAACGCGATCAAATTTTCCTATACAGGACAGGAAGTGATTATTGAAAGTTCGCTTAATTCTTCGGATGAAATGGTTGTTTGCATTTCCGATCAGGGGGTGGGTATACCCCCTGAAAAAATGGATTACCTGTTTCTTCCCAAAAACATGCCCTCAAGCATGGGCACTGCCGGGGAGAAGGGATCTGGAATGGGGCTTTCGCTTTGTGTCGAATTGGTGAAACAAAACGGCGGGAAAATATGGGCCAAAAGCACGCCGGGTAAAGGATCCCGTTTTTTTGTTTCCATTCCCCGGCATCCCGATCAATTAAGCTGATGCGCGCTTCGAGTTTTTATCGAAGAAAAACTCTGTTCCGCTCTGCTTCCCGGACATTTGATTCTTTTTTGCAGAGTAGAGGTTGTGATCATTTCGAATCAATCTTCCTTTTCCAGCTTTTTGCGAAGCAGATAGGCAACAATAAGGGCAAGCCCACCAAAAAGAAGAATCATCGAGAAATAGGCGGCAACATCATCAAACGAACTCACTTCGGTCAGAATTCCGGCAGCAATAATACCCAGGGCTATGCCAACCAGGAAGAGGCCATATTTGAAAA
>DAIMEA010000126.1:0-9568 GCA_036725585.1 Prolixibacteraceae bacterium
GTTCTCATCCTTAATTAGGATAACGTATTCTCCAGCAGGTAATCCGGTGAACCCACCCGAAGCCTGCCAGGTTGCCCCATTGTCGACCGAATAACTAAGCGCCCCCACTCCACCCGATGCAGAAACGGTGATGGTTCCTGTTGAATCACCGGCACAACCCGTTACAGGGTCTGCTTCCACATTCTCGATGCGGGGACATGGGTCGGCACAGTTCAGGCTAAACACTACGCCCGGATCGATGTTCGTCCAGTTGGCCCTCGAATAGTCGGGATCGTCAACTGTAATGCAGCTCAACATCGGATTATTTTTTGCATTGAATGTAATGATTGATGGGTTATGGCCATTTTGCACATTTACTTCAGACAATGAAGCATTATCAGAGAATGAAAAATATTGCAAAGCAGAATTATTTGATAGATCCAAAGAAGTGAGTGAATTATAGGCACATGCAAAAGAATACAATAAAGGATTGCTTGAAACATCAATAGAAGACAATAAATTTGTGTTACAATAGAATTGTTTCAATCCCGGAATACCGGAAACATCCAGAGATGGTAAAAGGTTCCCGGAGCATTCCAGCAAAAAGATCAATGGATTATTCGTTACTTTTAATGATGTCAATGAGTTATTGGCACAATATACATTTGTCAAAGCTGGATTATTGGTAACATCCAATGTCGACAAGGAATTATTGCTGCAGCTCAAAACCGTTAATGCGGTATTATTCGTAAGATCCAGGGAGGTCAGGGAATTGTTGCTACAGTACAAATAGGTCAATGCGGTATTGTTCGAAACATCCAACGTGGTTAAAAGATTTGCACTGCAATACAATTTATCCAGATTTCGGAAAGCTTCGATGCCGGTCAGGTCATCAATGCCCTTATTATACACATCGATTGTGCCGCTAAAATTCTCAGCTTCTGAAACCTGAATTTCATCATCCCCATTGGTGTTGATATCGGTTTTCCCTACCAGATAGGCCTTAAAAATGGCATTGGGAATAGAAACAAGGGGTTCGGTGATGCTTGCTTCAGTCGAATCGATACACTCGCGATCATCCCGCACATAAACCATGTATGTTCCAACACTCAGCGATTCGAAAAGATTCGACGCCTGCCAGGCTCCGTCGTCGAGTCGGTATTGATAGGGAGGTGTACCCCCGGATGCAGTAACCGTGATACTCCCGTTCCCGCTGCCGTCGTCGATAGTTGTTGCCACATCGTCGATCAGCAGTTGATCAGGCTGGGTGATGCTTGCCGGATTCAGCGCCCAGGGGGTGACAACCTCATTGCCATCTTTCACCTGAACCGAATAATCCCCTGCCGGAAGGTTATTAAAAGTAGCGGTTGTCTCCCATGAGACTCCGTTATCGATGGAATAGGATAAAACGCCTACTCCCCCGTACGCATCAATACTGATTGTTCCGGTTGAATCGCCAAAACATCCGGCGACCGGGGTGATCGTCACATCATCGATCACCGGGCCGGGACAGTTCATGCTGAATACTACCCCCGGGTCAATATTGGTCCAGTTTGTACCGGAATATCCCGGATCATCGACTGTAATGCAGGTAAGGTCATTGTTGGTCGCATCGAAAGTGGTAATGAGGGTATTCTGTCCGTTTCGCACATTGAGCGATGTCAAAGCATTGTTTGGACATTCGAGGAAAGTCAGATTGGGATTATTGGAAACATCGAGGCTTGTTAAAAGATTGTCGGACACATCCAGTTTCGCAAGATCCGGCAACAGACTGACATCCAATCCCGTCAATAAATTCTCCTCTGCAAATAATTGGGTTATCACGGTATTTAACATCAAGTCGGTTATGCTGTTTCCCGTACAGCGAACCCGGGTAAGTGCATTATTTGCGCTAATATCAAGGCTCGCCAGGTCGTTGTTTGCACAATCAAAATAGGTGAGGGCTAAATTTGCAGACAGATCAACATCCGTAAGTGCATTATTGGTACAATGCAAGACCGTAATATTGGTGAACCACTCAATTCCGGACAGATCTGCGATGCCCTGTCCCGACACATCGGCTTCACCGGCAAATGCTGCTGCTTCGGCCACCTGGATTTCCGCATCGCTGTTTGTGTTGATGGCCGCATTCCCCACCAGGGCTGCTTTAAAGCTTGCATCGGGTATGTGAACGATGTAATCGACAAAAACACTTGTGGAAATAGGTTTAATGATGACTTCATCTTTGGCGTAAATTGTATAATTAGCGCTGGTAAGGTTCGTGAAGTGACCCGATGTAGTCCACACGCCCATCAGTCCCAAACGGTATTGAACCGTGCCGGTGCCGGTGGCAACCACGGTTATGGTCCCTTTTGTCCCGTCGGTTTTTTGCGGGGTGCTTGCCGTACTGGTAAAGGAGATCGCGAAAGCCTGTGAACAAGACAAGCCAATAAGGCAGATTGCCAAAACAATGATTATCAAAAAACGGTTCATGGACGTGCTGTTTTTGATGTATCCAAACTTTCTGAAAATTATGACAATAATTCTCAATAACAAAGCGATTGTAATGGGTTTTATTTTACGTAGGCATCGGCTTATTTTCCGTGCCCTAATAAACGGGAAACGGGGAAAAATCCGGTCGGTTTTAACATGACAACAATTTACAAGCTAAGTGCACGCTTTCTTATGGGTATGCCCAAGAATTTCTGGTTGGAAACGAGCAATGACAACCTTCGACCCGGGTGTCATTCCGAATGGAGCAAAGCGGAATGAGGAATCTGTTGTAACAGGGGATTCCTCGTCTCCCGATGTACATCGGGATTCCCTACTTATGACAGATTTGCATAAAATTCTGGATACAATATGAATACAAAAAATCTCTTTTATGATCCATCTGCTTTCCGGCCATACCGGTAGCATCCTTTTTTGCAGGCGCTCCGATTGCTATCGGGGTGGCCTGTTGTGTTTTGTTATGCTCCCCGAAACCCGGCAAAAATGTCGGGGCAAAGGATATCTGCCAGTGCGCCTTTTCCCTGTCATTTTCACATAGTGGCTAAATATTTTTGGGTGGGTACTCGCGATGACACCTCGTAACAACGGCCATAACTACATTATACTCAAAAAGTCTATGGTTGGGAACGACCCCTGACTGATTTATATGTTGTGGCAATTATGCTGTTTGAGGGAAGCCGGCCCGGATACCCCTTCAGGCAGTAACAGTTCATCCATTATCTGTCATTTATCTGACCATTATTTTTTGCATCAGGGGTACCGGGGTATGGATTGTTTTTACAAGGTATATGCCCTGCGGTGCACCGTGCAATTGCAGGCTTGCAGGACCGGGCCCTGCCATTCCCCTGTACACAACCGCCCCAATCGTGTTGCTCACCACCACCTCTGTCGGGCGGGAAATTCCTTCCAGTTCGAGGGTAAATGAGCCGTTGTTCGGGTTGGGATATATTTTCATGGAGCACGATTCCGTCCCAAATCCGGGAGCCGCACGGTCGCGAATGGTTTCACTTTCCCCGGCGCTTTTAACAGGTGTTTCGGCAATAGCCACTGCACTTTCCACTTCTTCATCGCAGAAGGTTCCGTCGGTTGTAATCCGGGCGAGCAAAAAGCTTCCGGCATGGATGTGAACGCCGGGTATAAAGGTAATCGTTTGTCCGGCTATCAGTTGTGTAATCGAACCGATCTCAAAATCGACCGAATCCTCATCGGTATCACCGCCCACAACAAGCGTAAGAAGGGCACCAAAACACAGGGAGTCGTCTTCTGCAAAGGTAGTGCCCCGGATGGTATCGTTTTCGGGAACCGATGCATCGGCAATAATTACCTCCTCCGTATCATCACAGGAATATTGGTCGGAAACCTGCAATAAATAAGTTCCTGCAGCCAAGCTTGTAAAAAGATTCGATGCCTGCCAGGTACCCTCATCCAGGCGGTATTCGTAGGGGACCTGTCCCCCGCTGACCGTTGCCAGGATTTGCCCGTTGGATGTGCCGTCGTCGTCAACAACATCAACAGCATCAATGCTTACCCCATTTACATCCGAAAGAACGACCGGGTTCTCCCCCCATTCGGCCAGGCATTCCTTGTCGCTCCGTGCCCACACCTCATAAGATCCACCCGTCAACCCGCTAAAAGTATAATTTTTAAACACCCAGGTTGATCCGCCATCGATGGAATAATAATAATTTGGGGCAGTTGCATCAATCGATTTCAGGGAAGTCGCAGCAATCAGTCCGGCAGTAATCCGGATCGAACCGGTTCCGGTTCCGTCGCAGTGCGTATTGTCCGAAACAGCAAGCCCGGTAATTGAGAAAAGCAGAGGATCCGTAAGCACACAGGGATTCATGTCCCAAACTTTTAAACATTCGTTGCTGTCTTTCACATACAGGTTGTAGCTTCCTGCTGCCAGGTTCCGAAACGTATCGGTAGCTGCCCAGGTATTGCCCCCGTCGATGGAATAGCTATACGGGGCTGTACCTCCCGACAAATTAAAAAAACAAATTTCACCATCGCTATCGCCATTGCAAACAGGGTTTTCGTATCCGACAGAAAAACCGATATCGGTGGCATTTTCCACGATCACAGGATTGTCAAAATAAGGGTATTCACAACCTTCTACCCCGATTAAGGCCGTATACGCACCAACCGGCAGGTTTTCGAATAAGTTGCTGCTTTGCCAGGTAGCCCCGTTATCGATGGAATATGTATAGGTCAGAATCCCATCCACCGATTTCAGAGGGGCCGATTCGGGCAAAAGGCCGTTGATGACGATGACTCCTGTAGAGTCGCCAAAACAACCCTCCACATTCTGCACCGACACATATTGAATGGTGTCGTGTACCGGATCATTCAAACGCCGGGGATTGAATGGAAAAGCTGTTTCACAATTATTCGTATCGCGTACAAACAACTCATAAGCACCGGCAAACAAACCATCGAAGGTAGCCGAGGAATCCCAGCTTTCCCCTCCGTCGATGGAATAGGTATAGGGAGGGGTACCTCCGGTGACATCGATAAATTGGATGATTCCGTCATTGGAATTCATACAATCCGGTCGGTCAGACCTTACATCAAAAAGCAGTTCCCCGGGTTCGGAAACAAGCACCGGGTTGGATGCCCAGATGACGCTGTCGCCTTCTTCATCTTTCACCACCACATCGTAACTCCCCGCCGGCAGGTTCCGGAGGGTATCCGAAGCCTGGTAACTCAGCCCGTTATCGGTGGAATACTGAAGACTGCCCACTCCTCCGGAAGCCGTTATCACAATTTGTCCGTTGGCATCGCCGAAACAACCCGTCACATCGCTCACAGCTACCTCATCGATCACGAGCGGATCGGGGTGGCAATTCAGGCTGAAGGTTACGCCCGGATCAAAATCATCGGCCCAGTTGGTTTCGGCGTAGGTAACATCGTCGACGCTGACACAGGTTAAAGCGGGATTATCTTCGAAATCAATATCGGCGATGCTTTCCTGGTTTCCATTCCTCAGATCGATATCTGTCAAAGAATTAGACGGGCACGTAATCCATGTCAGTAAGGGATTGTTCGACACGTCCAATGATGACAGATCATTATCCCCGGCATCCAATTTTTCCAAAGAAGCGTTAACCGAAACATCCAACGCCGTTAGGGTATTCGAAGAACAATACAAAATTTCCAGTTTCGGTAAAAGGGAAACATCAAGCGCCGACAGGGCGTTGCTTCCACAACGGAGGTCTTTAAGTTCTGTATTCAGGGAAACATCCAATTCTGTCAGCCCATTCCCGGAACACCACAAATACAATAGATTCGTATTTTGTGAAACATCCAATTCCGAAAGGAAATTTGAATTACACGAAAGAGAAACCAGAGTGGTTTGAACCGAGATATCGATTTCGGTCAAATTATTTCCATGAAAATCCAGAAAATATAGGGCCGGATTGTTGGACAGATTTAGAATGGATAATTGATTGTTGCTACAGTAAAAATACGTCAACTTGCTATTTGCCAACACATCCAGTGTCGTGAGGTCATTATCTTCACAATGCAATACCTTCAATAGACCATTGCTTGTCAAATCCAAAGAAGTCAGGGTATTATCAGAGCACCTCAAACTCACAAGCTGTGTGTTCGCTGATAAATCGATTGAGGAAAGCAAATTGTCGTCACAGAAAAGGGTTGAAAGGTTCACAAATGTTTCAATACCGGTCAGGTCGTCGATTCCCAAACCACCCACGTCGATGGTATCGGTAAAGGCTTCTGCTTCGCGAACCTGAATTTCCGGATCGCCGTCGGTATTGATTTTGGGATTATCCACCAGATAAGCCTTGAAAATTGCATTGGGAATATCGACCAGTGGTTCGGTTATAGCTACATCAGCCGAGTCGATACAAAAATGGGCGTCCCGTACATAGACCCAATACGTTCCGACGGCCAGCGATTCGAACCGGTTCGATTCCTGCCATTCGCCGTCATCCAACCGGTACATATAGGGTGGCGTGCCTCCGGAAGCCGTCACGGTTATGCTTCCGGTACCCGTACCATCATCATTCGTGGCAGCTGCGTTATCAATCAAAAACTCTTCGGGTTGTGTGAGTACTTCCGGATTCAATTCCCAGCCTACCCGGTACGCATTTTCGTCTTTCACCTGAATGTTGTAGCTTCCGGCCGGCAAATCGTTAAATGTGGCCCCAGCCTGCCAGGTAGCCCCGCTGTCGATGGAATAGGCAAATACTCCGTCACCTTCAGAGGCAACAATGTGGATGATCCCGGTCGAATCGCCGTAACAACCTTCAATGTGGGTCAATTCCACATCGTTGATCACCGGGGCCGGGTCGGAACAATCCATGCTAAAGGCTACTCCCGGATCAATTTCGTTCCAATGGGTTCGCGAATAATCGGGATCATCGACCGTGACACAGGTCAGGTTGTTGTTGTATATCCGGCACATTGTCTGATTTTGATTATTCCCGTTTTTTAGATTGAGACTGGAAAGCTGATTATTCTGACACTGAAGATAATAGAATTCGGGATTGGCGCTCAGATCTAACTCTTCAAGTAGATTATCGTTGCAAATCAGAATCCGTAACAAAAGATTGTTGGCCAAATTGAGCACGGAAATGGAATTGCTGGCACAGAGTAACTGGTTTATGTTCGGAAACCATTCCAAACCGGTCATATCCGTAATTCCCAAAGATCCTACACTGATCGGCTGATTATACGCATTGGCTTCGGAAACCTGGATTTCGCCATCAGCATTTGTGTTCAAAGTTGCCTTGGTTACCAGGTAGTTCTTAAAAATGGCATCGGGAATGTGGACAATATAATCAACGTGAACAGAGGTGGATATGGGTTTGATAACAAGCCCATCCCGGGCATAAATCGTGTAATTGCCCGACGTCAGGTTCGTAAAGTGGCCCGACGTGGTCCAGGTTCCCATCAGTCCTCTCCGGTACTCGACGGTTCCCGACCCTGTTGCCACTACGGTAATCGTCCCCAGCGTCCCGTCGGTTTTCTGGGGCGTACTTGTTTGTGACACAAATGTAAGGGCATACGAAAAATGTGTAGTAAAGAAAAACAGGATGATTCCTGAAGCAACGATGAGCATTGAACGGTTCATGACGCAAGTTTTTGGTTTTCACAATTCGCCTGCAATCTAAACCATTAATAATCAATATTAAAATAAAAAGAAGATGCTTTATTATTCGTAGGTGAAAAATGATTTATCGTGGAACAAAAGAGGGTGAACGTATCGGGATGGAATGTATTAACTGCACAGTTCTTTCATGGCCTGTAAAAAGGCATCCTTTTTCCGGACAGATATTTCAATTTTTTCTTTGTTCGACAATAGGGCGACACCGCTGCGCTTCTTCACTTCGATCACGTATTTCAGGTTGATCAGATGGGAACGATGAACCCGAAAGAAGCAGGGTGGCAGCATTTTTTCGAATTCTCCGATTGATTTGGAAACCACAATCGTTTTCCCGCTAGCCAGGACAAAAGTGGTGTAATTGATATCCGATTCACAACGAACAATGTCGTTTAAGGGGATAAAATAGAGCGAACCGGCGGTTTGGAGCAACAAACGCTGGTTCATGGTTTCGGCCTTTGTATTAAATATCAGATTATTGATACGCTCCTGAATGTCTTTCTTGACAAGCGAGTCGACAGCTTTTTCCGACACTCTTCGTATGTCGTCGGGATCGACAGGCTTGACCACAAAGTCGATGGCGCTGTAGCGGAATGCATTGAGGGCATAATGGCTGTATGCCGTAACAAAAATGATTTCAAAGTTTACTTCAGGAAGCTTTTCCAAAAGATCGAAACTCAATCCGTCTTCCAGTTCCACATCAAAAAAAGCGACATCGGGCTGAACCTGACGGATCAGTTTTTCCCCTTCCGAAATGGAGGGTGCCACTCCTTTCACCTCGAAAAAAGGTGCTTCGGCCCGGATTATCTTTTCGAGGCTATGTGCCAGTTCCCGATCATCTTCAATAATGACAACCTTGTACATCATTAACTGTTTTTAAAACTGATTATCACTTTTGTTCCTCTCCCTCCCTGTTCGGACAAATCCGTTATGGAAACATGGTTTGTTTTCCGTTTCCCTTTGTTCAACAACACGAGTCGTTCGCGGGTTAATTGTATTGCATAGGAGGTATGTCCGGGATCCTTCTTGTTCCCAGCTGCAAGAATTCCCCTCCCGTTGTCTTCAATTTCGATCGAAATATTTTCTTCCTGAAAACGATAAAGCACGCTCACCCGGGCATTGTCCTGTTCGGGCAAGAAAGCGTGTTTTACTGAATTCTCGATGAAGGGCTGCGCCAGCATCGGGGGAATCCGGTCCTCCTGATCGGATCCTTCGGTACGCACATCGAATTGAAAATGGTTTTTGCTCCGGATTTGCTGCAGGGTCAGATAGTGGGTTATGGTTTCTACTTCCTGATCGACCGGAATTCTTTCGTGAACCGAGCTTTCCAGAATATTCCGCATAAGCTTGGCAAATTTGGCCAGATAGCGGGCAGCATCGTCCGGCTTGTTTTCGTATATGAAGTTCTGGATGGTTCCCAATGCATTGAAAATAAAATGCGGGTTCATCTGGCTTCGGAGTAATTTTTGGTTCAGTTCACTTTCCCTTCGTTTGTTGCTCAGGTTTTTCTGATGGATAACCAGGTAGGCAACCAGGAGGAGCAGGATGAGCAAGGTTCCTAAAATAAACAGGTACAGGGTTCGCTGTCGTGTTTTCAATAACTGAATTTCCTTTTCCGCCGTAAGCTGCTCTATTTGCTGTTCTTTTTTCTCCGTTTCGTATTTCGTTTCCAGTTCAGCCACCAAACGTCGGTGATCGGCTCCGGACAGGGAGTCGGAAAGAGCCTGGAAGCTTTCGTGATACTCGAGCGAACGCCGAAAATCGCCTTGTTTTTTATGCACGCGATACAAACCCTCATAACTCTCTTTCAACTCGTTAACCAGGTTTTGCTCTTGTGCCAGGATTCGTGCTTTCTCGAAATGTTTCTGTGCCTGGGTGTACTGATCCAGTTTTTCCTGAATCTCGCCGGCCAGGTTCTGGGTATGGACCATTCCGTAATAATCGCCGATTTCGTTTTTGATCGTGAGTGCT
>DAIMEA010000127.1:0-9561 GCA_036725585.1 Prolixibacteraceae bacterium
GTGTTGCTGGATATCAAAGAGGGGCTGGCTGAAGGGAAAGCGCTCGATTTGTGGCAAACCGCCCCGGTTGAGTATTATGATTCGCGCCTGATCGGGGTCACCAGCGACTATGAACGAACCGCCGGTTCCGACGTGGTTGTGATTACCTCGGGCCTGCCCCGGAAACCGGGCATGAGCCGCGACGACCTGATCTCGATCAACGCCGGAATAGTAAAATCGGTTACCGAAAAAACAATCGTTCATTCACCCGACGCTAAGGTGATCATTGTTTCGAATCCCCTTGATGTGATGACGTATTGTGCTTTCCTGGCAGCTAAAAAACCCAAACACGAAGTGTTCGGTATGGCCGGTATTCTCGACACTGCACGCTACCGGGCTTTTCTTGCCGAGGAACTCGATATCAATCCCAAAGATATTCAGGCCCTGCTGATGGGCGGGCACGGCGACACCATGGTACCGCTACCCCGTTATACCACGGTTGCCGGTATTCCCGTTACCGAGCTGATCGAAGAGGAAAAATTGAATGCCATCATTCAGCGGACGAAGGTGGGCGGTGGCGAACTGGTTAAACTTCTGGGAACTTCGGCCTGGTATGCACCCGGAGCAGCAGCTGCCCAGATGGTCGAAGCCATCCTGCTTGACCAGAAACGCATTTTCCCGGTTTGCGCTTATCTCGAAGGCGAATACGGCCTGAACAATATTTATGTGGGCGTTCCTGTTAAACTCGGTAAAAACGGGATTGAACAAATCATCGAGATTCAGCTCAACGACGACGAAATGGCCTTGTTGCACCAATCGGCCGCCTCGGTGAAGGAAGTAATGGATGTGCTGGATGATATGAAGTTGTTTGACTAAATAAAAAAGAAATAATTGCAGAAAGCGAGGGCAGCAGCTCTCGCTTTTTTTGGGGGTATCCTGCGAGGATGATAGTCGTGAAGAGGTGTCATTCCGAACGTAGTGAGGAATCTCTTCAAATACGGGCAGATTTCTCCTCCCTGCGGTTGTCGAAATGACACCCTGGTCGTAAAACTGTCATTGGTTGTAGCGCAGCAAAGCAATCTGTTTGCTTCCCCTCCGGACAAAAAGACCCATTTATTCAAGCATACAATATTCCATTTGCCGTTTCCCATTTTGGCTCATTCATTTTTCAATCGATTTAATTTTCGTTCCAGTCGCTTCCGGTTTTGGATGAACCGATCAATTATATCCGGAAAGTTGAAATTCACATAACCGGCAGGAGGTTTCGGGGGCGCATACGGATTAACAATGAAATCGTAATCGCGGCTTAGATACAATTCATAGGATAATTCCTCATTTATCAGATCCCTGTTTTTTTCGAAGTATTCCATTTCCCTGTCGTAAAATTTTATATCGACCCTTTCAATTTCAATGATGGAGTAGGGCAGGTAATACCTGTTTTGGTCAGCCGGATTCAGGTTGGCCTGTATTACTTTTTTATCGAACGAAACATGGGCAACGGCAAAGGAGTCGCCCGGTTGTGCCTTTATGCTAAAAAAGCCGTCGCTTCGGGATCGCCAGGCACCAAGGGTTCGGTAACTGACCAGAATGGCTGCATCAACCGGAAGAGAATCGGCTGAAAAAAGGTACCCTTCGAAACGAAAACTTCTATCATCGGTGATTTGTGCCCGGAGCATAAACCATGGGATGAAAAAGAGGAACAGAACCCATTTTTTCATAGCAGGGCGATTTTCCCTGCAAGTTAGGGTGGAATTGCGTTAAGGAATAATAAAGGATTTTAACAATATACAAAAAGGGCTAATAAATCTTAAACTCAACCTTCTGCGACGCAGGAGCAGTCCCGCGAAGCGGGAACCCTCAACCTCACCCTCAACCACCTATTTACGGGTAGAATGCTCCAACAGCAAGCCTCTTACACGTACTGATCACCCTTATTGATCCGGACATCGTTCACAAACTGCCGGATTTGCTGTTCGTCTTCTTTCCGGCAAATCAGGAGGATATTGTCGGCTTCGACCACAATGTACCCATCGAGGCCCTGCGCCACAACCAGTTTTTCGTCGGCCACGTTCACGATGCAATTCCGCGATTCGTATAATTGTACATTGTTTCCTTTCACCGAGTTGCCGTTTTCGTCCTTTTGGGAATTGTCCCAAAGCGAGCCCCAGGTTCCCAGGTCGCTCCAACCAAAGTCGGCGCAAAGCACATATACATTTTGTGCTTTTTCCATAATCCCGTAATCGATCGAAATATTGGGACATTCGGAATAGGTCTTGTTCAGGAACGCTTTTTCTTCCCGGGTGAAGTAGTATTTTTCTCCTTTCGAGAAGAGTTCGTGTACCTCGGGCAGATAAGTCCGAAATGCATGCATAATCGAAGTAAGCGACCAGATAAAAATACCCGAATTCCAAAAAAACTCACCACTGTCGACAAATACCCGGGCCATTTTCAGATCGGGTTTTTCGGTAAACGTTTTTACCTGGTATAAATTGGAAATTCCTTCCCAGTGGGTTTGTCCGTTGATTTGAATATACCCATAGCCGGTTTCGGGACGGTTGGGCTTGATTCCCAGTGTGAGAAGAGCATTGTTTTTTTCAACAAAGGCCAGTCCGTTTTTCAGTTGGGCAAGGAATTCATCTTCGTGGGTGATGAGGTGGTCCGAAGGGGCAACAAGGATATTGGCCTCCGGGTTGTTTCGCATAATCTTATGGCAGGCATAGGCTATGCAGGGGGCGGTATTACGGCGTAAGGGTTCGCAAAGGATTTGCTCCTCGTTTAATTCGGGTAGTTGCCCGAGTACCATTTCGCGATAATCGAGATTGGTGACCACCAGGAAATGTTCCTTTGGGCAAATTTTACTGAGCCGTCTGTACGTTTGTTGAATGAGGGTTTCTCCTGTTCCCAGGATATCGATGAATTGCTTGGGACGTGTTGTTTTACTCAGGGGCCAGAAGCGACTGCCAATCCCCCCGGCCATAATGATGCAGTATGTTTCGTTCATGGTTTGTTGATTTTCAGAAAAGGAGTGATATTATTTTTTCAACGTCCTTTTTTATACAATAATAATGATTTACCCGATGAACGTGCAAGATTTTTATCAACGTTCAACGCATGTTCGTAAAAAAGATTGGATCGGCATTTCATCGGGGCGTCATTTGTATTAAGGGTATCATCATTTCTTCCATCGAAATGCCCCCATGCTGAAAGGTGTTTTTATAAAAGGTGGCATAATAATTAAAATTGTTCGGATAGATGAAGAAGTCCTGGTTCATGGAGAAAATAAACGAAGTACTAACATTAGGAGCGGGAAGGCGGATGTCGTCGGGACGGCGGATTTCGAAAACTTCTTTTGGATTGTAATTCAGGTTTCGGCCCAGCTTATACCGGAGGTTGGTGTTTGTTGTCCGTTCGCCAATAACCCGAACCGGATTGTTCACCCGTATGGTTCCATGGTCGGTGGTGAGCACCAGTTCTCTTCCGTTCGCAGCTAGTTCGCGGAGCAGATCGATCAGGCCTGAATGCTGAAACCAACTGATGGTGAGCGAACGATAGGCCGATTCGTTTGCGGCCAGTTCCTTGATCATGTTCATCTCGGTGCGGGCATGAGAAATCATATCCACAAAATTGATTACATACACAGCCAGATCCGACTGCAGTATTTGGCCCAGGCTGTCGATGCTTTTCCGGCTTGGATTGGCTGTGGTTACTTTCTCGAAATACAGCTTCTCCCGCCGTCCGCTGCGGGTCATTTGTTTGCGCAGCAGGTCTTCTTCAAAATTGTTTTTCCCACCTTCCTCATTGTCGTCTTCCTCCCACAAGGCGGGATAAATTTTTTTAATATCGGCCGGCATCAGCCCAGCAAAGATGCTGTTCCGGGCATACATCGTTGCCGTGGGGAGGATGGAAAAATACAACTCGTCGCGTACGATGGAGAATAATTCTGAAAACAGGGGGCTTAAGGCCCTCCACTGATCGTAGCGGATGTTGTCGATCAGCAGCACCACCACTTTTTTCCCTTCGTCGAGAAGCGGAAATATCCGTTTGCGAAACAAATCGGGCGACAATACCGGACGGTCGGAATAGTTTGGATCGAGCCATTTTTCATAATGGCGTTTGATGAAACGGCAAAAGGCGCCGTTGGCTTCGTTTTTCTGCATTTGTAAGATCTCGTTCATCGCTTTGTCGTCCGATGCGCTGAGTTCCATTTCCCAAAATACCAGTTTTTGATATACTTCTTTCCAATCGGCGAGGGTCAGCGAATCGTTGATCTTCATGCCCAGTTTGCCAAATTCCATCTGATAGGCAGAGGTGGTCTGACGGGTCACCAATTCTTTTTTATTGATGTTTTTCTTTATAGAAAGAAGAATCTGCTTGGGGTTGACGGGCTTGATCAGGTAATCGGCCATTTTCGATCCGATGGCTTCATCCATTATGGCTTCTTCTTCACTTTTCGTGATCATGACCACCGGCACCAGCGAATTGATTTCTTTTATGTGGCTCAGGGTTTCCAAACCCGTATAGCCCGGCATGTTTTCATCCAGAAAAATGATGTCGTAGGCGTTTTCTTTTACCAAATCGAGCGCGTCGGCTCCATTGGTGGATGTATCGACTTCGTAACCCTTGTTTTCAAGAAACAGGATGTGGGGTTTTAGCAGATCGATCTCATCGTCGACCCATAATATTTTCGGTTTCTTGTTTAGCATGACAAAATAATATCGGTTATTCGTTCTGATAGCATAACAAAAGAAGGTCGGATTTTATTGTGGAAAAGGTTCCTTTTGCCCTTTTTTCACTTGTAATGTTCGGCATAAAACGTCAGATAGCCCTGTAAGTCACTGTTCTCGAACAAAACGGCCAGGTTCTCTTCTGTGATAAGAAAACTGCGGTACTCAACGCCTCGCAGCGACATGGCCACCCGGGAATCTTTCGTTACCCCGTCGAGGTAATCCTTTGCCGGAGCGAAGCTCTCCAAACCACTCACGAGGACCACCGAGCGAAAATCGTCGAAGGCTTTGGTCGTGATCTGCAACCCGGCGTTCCGGTACCCGATGGCATTGAAGCGGGTCAGATACGTGATCAGCAGGCTTTGATTCGGGCTTTTGGAAGGTAGAACAAAGGCAAGGCTGTGCGGGCTTTCGGATTCGAAAACGAAGGGACTGGCTTCGGGTTGCTTTTCGATCCCGGCCGATGCGCTATTAACGGGGAGGGTGTCGGTATTTGTTCGCTCCGGAATCGGTTCTTCCACAAGAGATTCAGGAACAGGAGCCTTTGTCTCGGGCTCTTGGATTGTGTCTGTTTTAACTGTTGGTTTGGCGGCTTCTTTTTCATGGGGCTTATCCTGCTCCGGACGAGCCGGTTGAACCGGTTTGCGGGATATATAGTTGGCCTGGTAAAAACGCTTCCATCCATCCAGATCGCCGGTTTTGACGAGTTGTTCCAAATTGGCTTCGCTGATGATGAATTTTTCGAACGGTGTGTTTCCTATGCTGGCAAACAGTTCATTTTTTACTCCGGTCGTTTTTAGGTATTCCATTGCTTCCCATGCGTTGGGGAAGGGGGTGACCGATAAGAGCGTCTTCCCTGTCATGCGTCCCGGTACAACCCGGAAGCGCTTATCGCGAAAGGCCGAAAGGTTGTAACGCATCAGGTCGCGCATCAGGTATCCGGTTCCGAAATTATCCTGGCCAATCACGACCAGAAAGGCATGCGGTGTATCATACCCTCCCGAAAAAATTTGTTCTTTAAGCGAAGTCTGTTGTCCGGATATGCTATCGGGAACCGTAACCATAACAAATTCACCCTGTTCCTTCAACTGATCTGCCGGATCCTCGTTTAACCGGGCCATCAACGCTTCGGGCGAAGCCAGGTCGGCCTCGGTAAAGTGACCGGAAGTAAGCTGGCTATAGTTGCGGGCAAAATAAGCCGCATAGGCTGTATAATTTCGGTCGCTCAGCATTTCACGGTAATTGTTGTTCGAGGCGACAAAATTGTAGTATTCTTTTCCGGCCAGCGTTTTAAAAACCCCGGGATTTCGTACGATGGATAGAAAGTACACCATGGCGCTTTCTTTGTTGTCGAAATTCCGGACAATCAGCAGGCGGGTATCGTTGTTCAGATTTTCAGTTTCAATATCAAAATCGAGCAGGGTATAATGATCGAGATTGTAATTGGCGATATCGTACTTGAGTCGGTTTACATCAATGTCGGTGTCCATAGGGAAAGCAATGACAAAGTAATGCAGCAAATCGGGAGCCGGATCCCATTTCCCGGCTAAGGGATCACTGGCATCGCCCTGTGGGCCGAGCAACTCTGCGTTGGTAATCCGTTCGTTCAGGTAGCCCGAGTTAACCAGTTCCTGGTAGTCCGACAATTTGTCGTCGCCAATCAGAGTGAGAATTTGTTTGGCCAGCGCCGCGGGTTCAGCAACCGTAAACCGGCTGATGTAGGTTTTGAGCGAATCGGCCAAACGCTTGTTTCCCTGTCCCCTAGATTCCGATACAATCCGTACAAATTCGATTTTGGGCAGCAGCGAGGTGTCGGGGTTCATTTCGAGGGCCATCCGGCTGTACCGGGCTGCCTTATCAAACTCTCTGTTTTTATATGCAAGGAAGGCATGTTGGTAAAGACGGTTCAGGCTATCCTTCCGGCTTTCTTCTTCAATAAAATAATTGGGATTGATGAGGTATTTGGCATAATTCGATTCCGGATACGTGCCGGTGATCTGATCCCGGTACCAGGAGGCGCTGTCGGGGCGGTTAAGGGTTTGATACGAATCCCAAAGAAAGAACCAGCTCGATAACTCGTATACATTCTTTGGGTAGCGCGAATTTAGCTGCGTGAAACAACCGATGGCTTGTTCGTAGTCGTTGAATTCGTTTTTCAGTGTCGTTCCTGCGTTGAAAAGGGCATCGCGGATTTGGGTATGCGAAGCGGTCAGCATCGAATCGGTCAGCGGAATATCCTGAAGATAAAAGTTGCGGGTAGTGGGGTCGTCTTCCCGTTTTTCCTCCTCTTCGGCCAAATAGCTGAGTTCTTCCTGAATGGGTTCTCCGGTTGTTTCGTCAAAGGTGATGACCGATTTGTCGGAACGACGCCAGTTGTCTTCTTCCTGGCGTTTGCCCCACATTTGTTCGAATTCCTTTTTACCGTACGATACAGTGGTCGGATTATAGAAGTACCAGGATGTGCCCGTGTTTCCGCCCAGTCGCATGCGCGAATTGGTCGACCGGTAATAGTTCATGGTTCCGTCGCCTTCGATCCCGTCGTCCATCATTTTTTGTTGTTTTTCTTTTTCCGCAGCAATCCATTGGTCGATTTTCTTGTTTCGTTCGTCTTCGCTCAACAGGGCAAGCGCCTGGAGACTGTCTTCGGTTTCGACACGCAAAAGGTTTTGGGCCAGGCTGTTCAGGTTGGTGTATTTTTCTGAAATGGATGGATAATTGGGGTAGTTTTCATCGATCAACACTATGGCGCTGTCGTAATACTGGGCCGATGGGATGTATTCCCTCTGTCCGAAATAAAGTTCGCCCAACGTAATGCAACTTAGGGCCCGCTGGTACGTGTTGTCGACGGAAGTGGCTACCGACTTGCGGTACATTTCAATGGCTTCATTGGTTTTTCCTTCGTTGTATGCAATGTTCCCCAGTGCATAATAAATTTGATCGAGGAAGGGAGCATTCCAACGGCGACGACGCATTTTGTTGAGCTCTTTTTTCAGCAGGGCTGCATCACCCTGTCCCGAGAACACCCCGGCACTATTGATCCGGGCATTGAAAAGCATTTTGTAGTCGGGGCCGCGGCGAATGACCTGATGATAGGCTTCGAGGGCCTGTTCCTGTTTGCCTGTTTCCTGGTAAAGCTGGGCCAGGATGTAGGTATAGCGGGTTTTCCTTTTGTTTCCTTTAATTTTTTTAATGCCGATAGACAAATAGCGGATTGCTTCATCATACTGTTGCTGTTTCAAATGAAGGTCGGCCGCAATGATAGCCAGTTCTCCCCCCAGTTTTTCCGGGAAGAGGTTGTCGCCCTCAAGAGTCTGGATGATTTCACCTGCTTCGGTATACCGTTCCGATTCACTGTAACAGCGCACCAGCCAGAGGTAAGCCTCGTATTTCACCGGTTCATCCTTAAATTTCCGGATAATGAGCTGAAAACTGCTGATGGCCTGGATGTATTCTTTCCGGTAGAAATAAGCCCGGCCGATCATGATATAGGCATCGTCGACCCATTTATTGTATTCCGGCTTTGTTGCTGTTCGCTTTCTGTTACGCCCCCTCCCTTTTTTGTTTTCTTCCGGAGGTTTGGTAATCGAGTGGAACTTGATTAGCTTGGTTCCCTTGTCGATGGCCGTATTCATGTCGGACGAAACCAGAGTTTCTGTTTTGGGCAGGCTTTCCTTGAAGATGGGCAGAATCTTGGTGTAATCTTCTTCCACCTGGGTTTCGATTTTGGTCAAACCGGCCTTCATGGCTTCATCGCCATTAAAAAAGACATTGTAATGGGCGGTCAGATTATGATAATTCCTTGTGATGAAGGTATTTTTCTGCGTCGAGCACGACACCAGCAGAAACATCAGCACAAAGGGGAGCCAAAATGTATTTCGTAATTTTTTTTTCAATCGTTTGCTAAAAAAATGTCACGGAGAAATAACTCCAAATTCAAAAATATATTGCCTTTTGCGGGCGCCAGAACCTGCTAAAAAATTCATGCAATGATACAAAAAAGTTTGCAGAGACCCATTTGACACACGATAAACAAAAGCGAAAAGGTTATCGCTTTGGTGTTTTTCCTTTTTTCTTTCTGTAAATCCAAAAAATAATCAGCAGGTGTACAGGCATCGAAATAAAATGTATTTCCCTTTTTCGAACGAATCGATGCTTTGCCTACCTTTGGGTCATGAAGCACATTCCCCATATTTTCTTGTTGGCCCTTACTGCAATGATGGCCTGCGACCCGGATGACCCGGGCAATCGGGCCAGTGGAATTCTCATCGGCATCGAAACGGGCATGGATCTGGTTTACCACGACACCCTTCTCGCAGGCGGATACCACAATACGCGTAGCCTCGACCTGGACCTGAACAACGACTCGCTATCCGATATCCGTCTGATCAGCGACATTTGGGGCTCCCCCGGCCTGGGGCAGAATCCCTGTTCCAAGATATGGTGCCTGCACAGCGGGATCCGCTTTTGCGGATACGAAACAAGCGATACCGTCTTCCTGAACAGAACTTATCTGGTTGATCAGCAACCCGAAAATGTTGTTGTTTACGAAACCTATACCCATACCTGTCAGCGTATTGACTCTGCGGACAGCATCCTGTCGGTTTCGGACGGGGTGTTTAAAATTTTGCCCATGTGCCGGGGCGATGAATTAAGGCGAAGCGATTGGTTTAAAGCAGATTCCATTACCCTGGTCGACGATCTGTACGGCTGGCCCTACACCATCAGCGAATTGGGCGGGGATACCTTGCTCTACCACGGGACCTGTTTTTATTTCAATTGTTCCAATTTCCCCGAAGAGGAGGTGACGTACATCGGATTAATTCTGGAGCACGGGGGGCAACAACAATTGGGATGGATC
>DAIMEA010000128.1:0-9498 GCA_036725585.1 Prolixibacteraceae bacterium
CAATTATATGAATATGAACGTCATTGTAATCCGCCAGCTGGCGGAGAAGCAATCTGCTCTCTCTCTTCCTTTTAACCGGACAGTAATGTTTTTTAAATAATATTTCTGATCGATAATGTTTTGATGATGATTTGGGCTATTTCTTCGTCGGAAAATTTCGATTGATTAATGGTTAAATCATAATCTTCAGAGAATACGGTTTTTCCTTTTATGGATTTTCGGAAATCGGCCCGGTTTTTCTCTGTGCTTGTTATGCAAGTAAGTGCTTCATCTCTCGAAAAATGCCTCTGAGTCATTACCCGATGTATCCTCCATTCAAGAGGTGCATCGATGCGGACATGAAGCGCCTTTTTAATTTGGGAACAAATGATGTTGGATCCCCGTCCAATGAAGATTTTATTTCCTTCGTAGGCAAACCGGAGGAAAACATCGATGATGGTTTTCCTGAATTTTCGTTCCAGTTGATTTTGATTGGATAATATGGCTTGTGCTATTTCATCCATAAGGCTTCGGTTCTGCCCTTTGTAAATTTCTTTGATTTTTTTGGGATGAATTTCCAACTCACGGGCCGATTCGCGCAGAATTTCCTTGCTAATAACCTTCCAGGGAAGTATTGGGGTTAACTCTGTAAGACTTGATGCCAGTATGTTCGATACGTTGCTGGCCGAACAACCGGCTACCCTCGAAAGGGTGACTACCGGTCCCGGTTCTTTATGATAGTCGTTCAGGTTTATTTCATCGAGCCTTTTCGACATGTATTCATGGAAAACATCATTCATGACAAGCGCTTTTTATCGTGTTTGATCAAAATATCCATTCGATTTAAAATTCTTTCATTTTAAAATGCCTATAAAAATTACGAATATTTTTTTAAAGAATCACCCCCTTCTCCGGTTTTTCATCGATCGAAGTTGAATCCGAAAGATATGGGAGCATTTTTTCCGCACGAAATTGTTTTACCGGACAAATCACGGAATCATTTTTCCCTTTCTGTTGGAATAGGATCCATTCGTCAATCCCTTACCCGTGTTCATCAAAAACGATGGAAAGAAAAGCAAGACAGATTGGTTTTTTGCTATTTGCATCATAATTTTGCTTTAACTGGGTACCGTTGAAACAGAGGGAGTCAACAACGATAAAGACCCAAAGTTGATTTTTTACGAAGGAATATCCCGGTCTGTTTTACCCGTTCTTGCCGGGTGAATTGTATGCATTGGCGACAGGGTCCCCGGGTCCTGTTTCGGTGGATGGATCGAACGTATTCCAAAGGACTTAGAGACTACGTTATTATAAAGAGAACCGCGGTTTACGCGGTTTTTTTTTGCCGATCAGCAGCATGCCCCCGTTTAATAGAAATGCCAATACAATCAGGTAATTACCTGTTTGCGGAAGTCCGTTAAGGGATACGATTTTCCCTGCCAGGGAAAACGTGCTTCCGGCAACTACCGATGCCGTAAGAAATTTTTGTTCCACTTTCATGTTGCATAATCCGGCTACGATGGGGAGAAAAAAGGCGCCCGAATAAACGCTTAAGGCAATCAGCAGTAATTCGATAATGGAATGAAAGCTAAGCGCGATGGCTATGGCGACCATCCCGTACAGGAGGATGATTACCCGGGTTTTTCGCACCGAATTCTTCCCATATCCGCCTTTTTCTATCAGCCCGGTGAGGATGATGGAGCCACTCAAAAGAGTGGTATCGGCAGAAGAAAGGACAACACTTAAAAACATAAGCACGATAAACGGAATGGACCATTGGGGTAAAACAGCATGGCAAATATCAATCAGGGCCGATCCTTTATGAAGGATGGGTACACATTGGGCTCCATATACGCTCAGAAAACCAATAATGCCTGCTACAGGAATGAGGATAATTCCGGTGGCAATCAGCGATTTTTGTGCTACGATGTTGCTCTTGGCACTGAACAGGCGGGAATAGACATCGGGTCCGGCAGTGAATGTCGTTGCGTAGGTCATGAGGAGAATCAGCAGGTCGAAGGGTCGAAACCCGGAATTGAAGGGGAAGCTTTGTTCCGGGGAAGAGGTAAATCCACCCTGCTGCACCCTGCAAAGGTTTTCATAGGAAAAGAATGTAATCAATAAAAGGCCGGCTAAAATCAAAACGGATTGAAATAAATCGGTTTTAAGAACAGAAAATTGCCCTCCAGCCAGGGTGTAAAAAATAAAAACCAAGCCGGAGACGAGTACGCCTACAGGGTAGGAAAGGCCTGTAAAACTTTGTAGAATACGCGAGGCGGCAATCATTTGTGCTGCAACAATACCCAGCCAGGCAAGCGGTATAAGTACGGAGGCAAGCGTTTTCGCGCCCGACCCATACAGGTTTTCCAGTAAATCAGGTAACGTAAAGCGTCCCAGTGATTTCACTTTCCCTACAAAAGGGATGAGCACAAAAAGACCCAAAGCAGCACAAATCATAAACCACATTGTGGCCCAACCCAGTTCGCGGCCGGCATCGATACTGCCAATGATAGCGGAACCGCCCAGAATAGTTGCCAGCAAACTTCCGGTAATGGTCAGAAAGGTACCTCGTTTGTGCGCAATAAAAAAATCCTGATGATCCTTTATTGTCCGGAAGCTTTTCCATGCCATTCCAAAAAGAATCAGTACATATGCGATAAGGACAGCCCAGGTCATTTTTTATGTTTCATTGGTCGTTGTTTTCGAGCTTCTGAATGGATGCGATTGCCCGATGCAATTTAGTTGCACTGACCGGCTTTTCAATGATATGTGAAAATACTTCCAGGTCGGATTCCTGATCTGCTTTTGTCATCGATGGATCGGAAAGAAGAATGATCCGGCTACCGGGTTGAAGCGTTTTGAGTTGACGAATCCCATCGTTCGGCATGAGTCTGACAATGGATTGATCGATAAACAGATAGTCGATAGCTGATGCATTTTCCCTGTAAAAAGCCAGAGCCCGTTTGCCGTTTTCAAAACAATATACATCGTATCCCATATCGTTCAGAATCTCGGCCGTAATAGTCCGGACAATTTTATCATCATCCATCACCAAAACATTGGGTGTGCCTTTTTGGATATACAGTTCATCGGGTTGTATGCGGGCATCGTATTTTTCGGGGCCGGGCAGGGGAAGATAAATGTTTATGCTGGTTCCCTGATTGGGCTGGCTGATCACTTTCAGAATTCCGTTGTGCGCCTGGATCACCTGGCGGGCAATGGTTAAGCCCAATCCGGTATGACGATCCTTTTCTTTCGTTGTGAAGAAAGGATCAAATATTGCATTCTGAAGCTCAGGGGCAATACCGATACCCATATCGCTTATGCTTAAGCGTAAATAACTGCCGCGCGAAAATTCGGAATTGTTTTTTGTTCCCGGAGCGTCAAAATACACCGTACTGCACAAAAGGGAGATGGTCCCTTTCTGGGGCATTGCTTCAACCGCATTTTGGATAATATGATGGATGGCTTGCCGGAGAAGAACGGCATCGGCGTTGATTTTTTCTTTTTGACTCGACGGAATGTATTGGACGTTGTAACCTTCCGGAAGCAATAATTGATCAACAATCGATGACAATAATTCATGTACCGGTTGGAGAACCATGATTATATTTGCGTTCGGTAAAAAGGATAAAATATTTGTAGTGAGGTTCGAAGCTTGGACCAGGCTGTGTATTTGGGGCTCGATATTTTGCGTGCCATAGGGTTCCGGCAAGGTGTTTTTCAGCAGTATTGCTTGTCCTTGTGCCAACAGGATCCAATCCAAAAGTCGCTTTGCATAGTCCTGAGAAATGTGTTCGAGGGTTCGAAGTTGTACGCGGTTCTTTTCTTTCTTTTGTTCTTCCTTGAGCTCGGAAATATCGGTCAGAAACTGTATGCCATATTTCGGATTGCCAAACGGGTCGGGATATGGGGCTATAAGGGCATGCATACAACGTTTACCCCGATCGCGTGTGCTCATCTGAACATTTTGGCTATATCGGGACGTTAAGCCGGTAAATAAATGCGCAAACAGGGAAAGGGTTTCATCCAAAGAGTCGAGCGTAACCAGTTCATCGAGCTTATGCAAAACCAATTCCTGGGGGGCATATCCCAAAATTTCGGCGTATTGGGCGTTGTGATACAATATGTTCCGGTTTTTGTCAACCAGGGCTATTCCCGTTGGGGCCTTTTCAACAATTTTTTCAAAGCGTTCAAGTCTTTCGAGGAGCTTTTCCTGTTCCTTTTTCAGGGAGCTAATATCGCTGGCCACAATCACCCATTGGGCATTAGTATCGTTTGAATGTACCGGAAACATTCCGATCCGGATTTGTTTGTCGGCCGGAAATTCAATTTCCTGTTGAAACGGAACAGGGACCTCAGACGAAAGCCTGGGCGCCAGGGTATCGTTAAAAAAGGGAAGGTTGGTAAAGAAGTGTTTATCGTCCGTTTGGTTGTATCTGTCGAAAAGATCGAACAGGATCTGATTCCCCTCAAGAAGTTCCATTTGTTTGTTCAGGAGCCCGAGGCCAATTCCTGAATATTCGAGCATGAACATTTTATGCGACAACTCTTGCCCTGTTTTAAATGCGCTTCGTTTTTGTTCATCAATATCTTCGAGGGTGATGATGTAAAATTCAATGGCGGATGAGGCGTCTATTTGCGGGGAAATGCTTATGCGGTACCATGTTTTCTTTTCGTTCGATGAACAAAAATCATGGATGTATACGGGGCTTATTTTAAAGGTGATTAATTCAATCCCCTTTGAAATCTCATTGGAAAAATCACTATCGAGAAAGGTCTCATAACTTTTGATCTTGATGCCATTCGAGTCGACACCGGTCATCAGGTAAAAGGCTTTGTTGTTGAAAAAGATCTGACCCCGGTCGTTCATCAGGGCATATCCGATGGGTGAATGGGCAATAATAGCTTTGTTTTGTTTCTCAATGAGCGACAATTCAATTTCTCTGAGTTTGCGGTGGGTTATTTCGACCAATTCATACAAAATGCCCCGTTCATTCATTATTTCAACGGATGTTACCGACATTTCGGCCCATTTAATCCGGTTGTTTTTTGTTTCGATCCGGATGTCGGTCTTCTCGGAAAACGAGGGATTTTTTCCAAGAGAATCCTGTATTTTCTTTAAAACAATCCTATCTTCCGGAACGGCGATGTGGAAAGGAGTAATAGATTGATTTATAATTTCTTTTTGTGTGTAACCCGTGAGTTCGGAATATTTATTATTTGCATAAATAACCGCATCATTAAGGACTATCAGGATGGAGTGTTCAATTTTTTCCGTGAAGGATTTTAGAAGAGCCTGTTCGTTTCGAATTTGCAATTCCTGCTCCTTAAAGCGGGTTACGTCCAGAAAAAAGCCTTTATATCCCGTGAGGATATTGGTATGATCGAACACGGGAAGGGAATGCGAAAAAATGTATTTTGTTTCGTTCGGGAGATGAATCCGGAAACTTTGCTCCTTTTCGGTGGGAATTCCGCTTGTAACAAATTGGGAGATAAAATATTTCCGGTCGTCGGGGTGGATCAATTGTTCCATTTGGCGAAGGGAGACCTGGGAGGAATTTTTAAAACCAAATAATTCGTATGTTTTTAAAGATCCGGTGATGACCATTGTCCGGATATTCAATTCCCAAAATCCAAGTTGCGCGAGGTCGGTGATCAGTTTTAGGTTATTCTTTTCGTTGAATAGATTTTCTTCGGTAATTTTTTGTCGGGTTATGTCCAAATTGGTTCCAATGAAGTGTTCGGGTTTTCCATGTACATCGTACGAATAGATTTTTCCTTGCGATTGTATCCATTTATAGGTGCCGTTTTTGCAACGTAATCGGTAAACCAGCGTAAAATCGGGCGATTTTGCCGTCAGATATTCGTCAATGGTGTTGTAAACATAGGTGAGATCCGCAGGGTGCAGCCTTTTTTCAAAATCCTCGAACGAGTTACCAATATCTTCTTTTTCATATCCCAGCATTTTTTTCCATACCGAAGAGAAATAAACCTCATTAGTTGGGATATTCCAATCCCAAACGCCAATGGAACTGTATTCGAGTGCGGCCTTCCAACGTTCGACACTGGTTTTTAATACTTGCTGGCTTTCCTTTTGGGGGCTTATGTCGCGAACAATTCCCTGAATGACTTTTTCATTCCCGTAAATAATGGGTGCAAACTTCAGATCGGCATAAAAGGTTTTTCGGTCGGAGCGCTGAAAAACCCATTCAAACTGAAGGGGATCGCCTAAAAGGGAGTTTTGGATGTATTCAACGGCTTTCGAGCGCGAATCATCCCCCCCGGGTTGTTTGGGGGGTGATAAGTTCCAAAGGGTTTTGTTGTTTAGTTCTTCTTCCTTTACCCGAAACAGGGAACAGGCTTTCTGGTTAAAATCAATGATGCGATAGTTTTGGATGATCAGGATCGCATCGTTGGAGTAATGGAACAGGTGTTTGAATTTTTTTTCACTTTTTACCAATTCCTCCTGGGCATGAATTCGTTCGGATATATCCCGGAGCGATGCAACCAACACCCTTCTTCCGCCCCAATTGAAATAGGAGAGCGAAACTTCGGCGGGAAATTCGGATCCATCGGCCCGTTTAAAGATCTGATTGATCAAATTCGATTTTTGTTCAATGATTTGTTTTTCAAAAACATCCGAACTTATTGAAAGATTCCGGAAGGGGAGCTTCTGCAACTGATCCTTTGAATAGCCAAATAGTTTGGATGCCACAGGATTAACATCCAATATCTTCCCCGACAGGAAATCGACCATAAACAGGGCATCGTTTCCAATGGAAAAAATTTGCCGGTATTTTTCTTCGCTCTCCCGGAGTGCGCTTTCGGTTTCGACAATCAACGAAACATCACGCCAAAGGGTTGCAATCAGATCTTCGGCAGGCGAATAGATGAGTACGTCGAAAAAGCTGTCGAGGGGTTGAATAAATAGTCGGTCCTGCTGGGGCTGTTGGGTTAAGGCCGTGAGTTTAAAAAGTGCGTTAAATTGTTGAAATAGGGATGGGTGTAAGGAAAGGCCCGTATCGGTAATTTTATCTTTCCGGATATTAAACTTCATTTCGAACATGGAATTGACATCCCGAAAAAGATAATCGGTGATTTGATTTCCCGCATCTTTCTTAACTTCAAAAAGGATGAAAATGTCCGTTAGGTTATTGAACAGGTTCCGGAATAATTCTTCGTTTCTTTTGGTCGATTCTACCTGGATGATCGATTCCGAATTGTCGGTAATGGTGCCGGAAAGGGCAATGGGTTGTTTGTTCTTGTCCCTGTCGATCAGGATGCTAAAAGTCACAAATTTGAGGCTGCCGTCCGGAACGACGATCCGTGAATTGATCACAAAATGATTTTCGTTTTGTTCTCGTTCTTTCCATGTATCGATGAATTCTTCCCTGTCCGACGGATGAAAAAAACTTAATATTTGCTTATAGTTCGACAAATCCGTCGATTTTGGAACCTCGAATATGGAATAAACTTCATCTGAATAGACAATTTTGTTCTCTGCATACGAATAACTCCAATAGCCAACCTTAGAGATCGCTTTGGCTTTGGCAAATAATTCATTGTCCAGTTGCTCTTTTAGCTGTTTTAGTTCTTCCCGCAGTGTTCTGTTTTCATCAAGAAGTTGTTCAATAAGATCGGGTTTCTTTATTTCATTTGTTTTGCCCATTCACGCAGTTTTGGAGGGAAAAGTTACAATTTTTTGAGAAATCAACGGCTTTCCCGGCGATGTTCGCCGAACATTTTCCCGGAATAAAGCAATTGATTTCAGTTTTTTTAACATTTAACGGGTAATGAATGGACGGTTTTCGACACGGATATATCCGAACAGTTGTTGCGGTTCACTTTTCGGGAATCGTGAAGCAAATCGGATAACAAATAAATGATCTTGTTATCTTTGTACCCGTCCCGGTATGTTTTGGCAGAGCAAATGGGCAATGCTGCCGCGAGCAACTTTCATTAAATTAATGTTTTACGAATATAATTTTTCTTTTATGCGAATAGCGCTTATCGGATATGGACGAATGGGGAAGGAGATCGAAAAAATTGCCATCGGGCGCAAACATGGGATATCCCTGGTTATCGATGTAGACAACCTCCACGAATTTACGTCCGGGAACCTTCAGCAGACCGATGTTGCCGTTGTTTTTACCGATCCTGAGTCGGCGGTGGAAAGTTATCGGAAATGTTTTGCGAGCGGCATACCCGTTGTAAGCGGTACAACCGGCTGGCTCGATCGTTGGGACGAAGTGGTGAGCTTGTGTACGGCACATAAGTCGGCGTTTTTTTATGCATCCAATTTCAGTTTGGGTATGAATATTTTTTTCGAAATGAACCGTCGCTTATCGTCGCTTATGGCTCCGTTTGAGCAGTACAAACCCGAAATGACCGAGGTTCATCATATCCATAAAGTAGATGCTCCGAGCGGGACGGCCATCACCCTTGCCGAAGATCTGATGCGCGCCCACGGGCACACCGGCCAATGGGTCAACCACAAAACCGATGAACCCGGCCAACTGGGCATTGTGTCGATCAGGGAAGGCGAAGTTCCCGGTATTCATACCATACGGTGGTCGTCGGATGTCGACTTCATTGAAATGACCCACAGCGCAAACAACCGGAAGGGTTTAGCCCTTGGGGCTGTGCTGGCTGCTGAGTATGTGGCAGGGAAAAACGGAATTTTTTCGATGCGAGATTTAATGAATTTAAAATAATCGAATGAAAAAGATGCAAATCAATAAATGGGTAAAGTTTTCCTTTTGGGGACTTTTGTACCTCTTGTGGGTAATTTGGTTGGGAAACTACTGGTATTTAATCGGCCTGGCCGTCATTTTCGATATCTACATTACCCGGAAGGTCCATTGGGCTTTCTGGAAAAAGAAAAATCCGCCCAACGGAAAACAAACCAAAACGGTTGAATGGATTGATGCCATTATTTTTGCCGTTGTTGCCGCTTCGTTCATCCGTTTGTTCTTTTTCGAAGCCTATGTGATTCCCACTTCATCGATGGAAAAATCGATGTTGGTGGGCGATTATCTGTTTGTGAGCAAAGTGGCTTACGGACCGAAAATGCCGAACACCCCGCTTTCCTTTCCTTTCGTACATCAGTCGATGCCCCTGACCAATTACAAGGTTAACTCGTATGTCGAATGGATCAAAAAGCCCTACAAGCGACTAAAGGGTTTTCGGACCATAAAAAACGACGATGTTGTGGTATTTAATTTTCCCGAAGGCGATACCGTTGCCCTCAATTTCCCGAGCCAGAACTATTACGAACTAACCCGGATGTATGGATGGCAAAGGGTGAACACCGACCAGCGGTCCTTTGGCAAAATTGTCTCCCGCCCCGTCGACAAGAAGGAAAACTACATCAAACGTTGCATCGGAATACCCGGCGACCACCTGGAAATCATCGATGGCGAAGTGTTCGTAAACGGGCAGAAACAATTCGACCACGAAGGAAAGCAGTATAATTATATTGTAACCACCGATGGTTCTTTGCTCAATTCAAAAGTG
>DAIMEA010000129.1:0-9489 GCA_036725585.1 Prolixibacteraceae bacterium
TACGGCTTATCTCCCATCTTTCCCCTCCGGTTTTTCTTTTCGCTTTGGATATGCTTTTCAATCAATCGCTTTTCGATGGAAGCCTGGCTCGGTTGGGTCGGTTTTCGCTTTTTTCGGGGTGCCAGTGCTTTTTCGAGTAGGGCGTAGAACTTTTCAACAGTTTCCTTCTTGTTTAAAAATTGGGAGCGGCTGTTTTGGGACGTGATGACCCATTCCCCCCCGGTGTTCACTTTATTTTTCAGCCTCGCGAGCAGGCGTTCTTTTTCTTCACCGGTTAACAGATTCGAATTGACAATGGAAAAACGGAGCTCAACCCGGGTATTGACCTTATTGGTATTTTGCCCCCCGGGGCCGCTGCTCCGGGAAGCGCTGAAGGTCAATTCCGGGCTGAAATCACGATCTTTGAGGGAACCGGCCATTGTTGTTTATTCTGAAGCTTGTTCTATACGTTTCCCAATCGCAACAAGTACGATAATGCATAACCGGGCTATTATAAATACCAGTATGCCCATAAGCGGATCGACCAAAGCCATTTTAAGCCCGTGGGCAAGCAACCTGGGTGTTAATTCCCCTGCAGCCGACACGGCATCAAAAGCATGGATGAGTCCGAACGTGCGACCAAGAAAGCCCCAGGCAACGGCAAACCATCCAATGTGGATCATCAGCGAATTTGTTTTTACCTGGTTCTTTTTGTCGATAATGCCAAGGGCAAAAAGGGCAAGTACAATTAACAGCATAATCAAAATAGGATAGGTGAAAACCGGTCCCCCGTCGTTCATTTTTCCAATAATGTCGTTCATGGTTTTATATTTTATTGATTTACTGTTTAAAAATAGAATTTATAGGCCTGCTCAAAATTTTTTTGCGATAAACGGTCGTTTTCTCCCTTTTTATTGCAAATGTACGGGTAAGAAACGATTTGTATAACCGGAAATGCCGTTTTGGGAGCGAAACCGGTTATTGGTCGATAAAAGGTAGTCAATTTCCATAAATTGCGTAATATTGTTTTTCACGATGCAATAATGAAGAAGAACAGAAAACGATTCAGGACGATTGTTTTTCACTTGCTTTTCTGGGTGGGTGTTTGGTTTTTCTTTTATTATTTTTTTAGCTATAACTCCGAAGATAAAGTTTATATAACCTGGTTCTCAAGCCTTTTGTTGCCGCTAACCATGCTGGTGACCTATTTCATGGTATATTATCTTATCCCCGGTTACTTGCTTACCCGGAAGTATTTCCTATTTGCCCTATATGGATTTTATACGCTCGTATTTTCTTCATACATCATTGTGCTTGTATTATATGGCTGTTTGATCGTACTTTTGCAATTCAATATTGCCATTATGCCCCCGATGAGCAAAAATTTCTTTTTCATTCTGGTTTTGGTTTATCTTATCGTTGGCGTGGTGAGTTTTATTACCTTATTGAATAAAAATTTCAAAATCCTTTCGAGAAACAAGGAACTTGAAAATAAAATTCTGGCAACTCAGTTGCAGTTAAAGGAGCAGGAATTGCACTATCTTAAAATGCAAATTCACCCACATTTCCTTTTTAATACCCTGAATACGATATACGGGTTTGCATTGAAGCAGTCGAAACAAACACCTGAAATTATACTGAAGCTTTCGAATCTGCTCGATTATATTCTTTATCAGGTAAATAAGCCAAAAGTAAGCCTGAAAGAAGAGGTAATGCACATTAAGGAGTATATCGAACTTGAACGGATACGCTTTCAGGATACATTACAAATAAATTTCTATTCGGATATCATTGATGAAAAAATACAGATTGCCCCCATGTTGCTGATCCCGTTTGTTGAGAATGCATTTAAACACGGGGATATTGTAAAGGGATTTTTAACGATTGAAGTTGAAATTCATGTTAAGGATAACCGGCTTGATTTTTCCATCCGTAATAGCATCGTTCCTAATGAAGAACCGGATAAACGAAACGGGATTGGTCTTGAAAATATCCGGAAAAGGCTTGAGCTGCATTACAGGGATAATTATCATCTGGATCATGGAATACAGGATGAACACTACAATGTCAGGCTGTTAATATTGAATTTAAATCATAACCAAAATGATCATTAACTGTCTGATAATTGATGATGAACCGGTAGCACGGGAAATTCTGGGGGAATATGTTGCCAGGGAAAAGAAGCTCCGATTGGCCGGAAGCTGTAAAAACGCGTTGGATGCTTTTGAAAAGATCAGTAGCGAAAGCATCGGCCTGGTCTTTCTGGATATCAACATGCCGGGGATTAACGGACTGTCGTTTGCACGGTCGATCAACAAAAACATCAAAGTGATTTTTACCACGGCTTACCGCGAATATGCAGTCGACGGATTCGACCTGCAGGCAGTCGATTACCTGCTGAAACCCATTTCGTATGAGCGTTTCAGACAGGCAGTTGATAAGTATTTAAATGAATCACAGGTTTTTGAAAGGTATTCGAACGAGGTTGTGGCCGAAGAAAAAAGCGATTTCATTTTTGTGCGTTCCGAAAGGAAGATGATCAAAATCGTGTTTTCACAGATCCGGTATATCGAAAGTATTGGCGATTACGTGAAAATCCATCTCGACGATAAAACGATAGTAATTCGTGAAACCATTTCAAACATCGAGGCACAACTCCCGCAGAAGGATTTTATCAGGACTCACCGTTCCTACATTGTTTCGTTCAGGGCAATTGAATCGTTTACAAATGAATACGTTGAGACGGGTAAACATCAGATTCCGATTAGCCGGAGTTATAAAAACGATGTTTTGGGCCGGTTGGATATTGAACGCGGATGACGCAGGTTGAACGGATTGACGTTGATCGATACAATGTATATAAATATTTTGCCGGGGTAAAAAATTTAACCACCAAGGCACAATAAGTATGAATATCATCCGGGAAATCCGTATTCTTCCCGATTACTTTGTGACTCATTTGTCATATTGTGCCTTAGTGGCTGGCTATTCAATAGCGGGTTTCTACCTTAAAAATTTTTAAACTTTTAAGCAATTCTTCTTCTGAACCGGAACACAACAACGCCGGCAACAAGCACAAATACTACCGCAATAGCCCAATAAGGGAAGGGAACGGGTTTCGAACTGCTCAGACACAAGGATAAACCGTGCGAATAAACACTGTTCAAATCAGTTACAGAAGATCCATCATCCTGAAGTGCAGGAAGCATAGGAAGGGTTTCAACCCCTAGCCAATAGAAGTAATCGCTTACATAAGTCGTGGCCTGGACGCTAACCCATCCGGCGCTCATCGATACAGTAGGGATATTCATGGTACACTCATAAATATTCCACGATCCAAAATCAAGTTCAGTATCGGTTAGCTGGGCTATTACGGTGGTTGATTGTACCAGTGTGGTTGGCGTAGCACCGGGTTGATAAACATCTACCAAAACTTCACGGGGATCAGCAGTATAACCCAATATCCAAATGGTTACCACATTAAAAGGCCCGGTAGCGCCGGAAAAACTCTGAAAACATTTCCAGTTGTTTTCCACAATAGAAGCAAAGGCCCATACGGGGTTAACAGGAACATAAGAAAACACACTGCCCGAAGGGACTTCATATCCTGCGCTTAATGGAGGGATGGTACTTCCTCCTGATGGACGTTCAATTACACTTTGTGGTTGTGCACGAAGAACGACTGCCACGAAAAGGACTAAAACGAAAGTGATTATTCTTTTCATAAGTATAACATTAAGTATTGTATTGTTTTAAAAAACTTCTCAGGGTATAAAGATAAACCAAATTGAACAATAAAACAGTAAAAAATAATTAGACAAATTCGGGAAAAAATGAAATTATGGAAGTTCCTTTTTTATTACACGGAATACCTGCGTTCCGGTTTTCAGCAGGTAAGCGCCCGGTTTCAGGTTACTGCCGTCAACAATGTTTTTTGACCCGGTTTTAAGCACAAGGCCGTCGATGGAATACAATTTCCATTCTTTCCCGCGATTTCCGTTTATGATTAGTTGATTGCTGAAAGGATTCGGGTAAATGTGACAAGTGTTTGAAAACTGTTCAACCGCATTATGGTAAATCCGCGTGAAAAGCACCGTTGTAACGGAATAGGGCGGCAGGGTGATGACTGAATCCGTAATTCCGCCAATGTATTCACCGTTCTGCACCTCGCTGGTAACATACGCTTCGGTATGGTTGTAGTTATATCCTTCTATGTTAAACGTAACACTTTTTGCTTTATCTGCCGATCGATTGATGAGCACAACCGAAACCGAATCGGTTGCCGCATTTCCAAACGAGAGCGCTTTTACATCTTCATCCACGAACGTTAGGTTTAAGCGTTGCCATCCCGGGTGGATAAAAGCCGAGAACTGTTTGAACGTGTAAAAATGTTTGGTTTTTATATAACCCCTTGCTGTTGTCCAGCGCGATCGGTCCCAGGGAAATTCAAGGTTAACCAGTCCGCCGCCATCCCAGATCAGATCCCAGTAAAAATAAGCGCAGGCGTTTTCATCGACCAGTGTTTTGTACATCAGCCCCGACATGGGGAACCAGCCGTTACCGGAGTATTCCGACTGGAAATGGGGGATTTCTTCGGCAATCAGCCCGGTAATATAAATGGTTGAATTGTCCCAGGGATTATCAACATTGATTCCATGATACAAATGGTGGGCAACCACATCAAGTTTTGTTTTGTCGAGGCGGTTGATGTAATTTCTGACGGCATTGTACCCAATCCCGATTGTTTCCGGCCCAAGCAAAAAGGGTTTCCGGTCGCGTTCCTGAAATTTATTATAAACAGCAACAAGCGCTGCATTATATCCGGCAATCGTATCCGTTGCGTTTATTTCTTCTTTCGGATCGAGCCTGCACGATTCGTATGTGGCCGTAAAGTCGGGCTCGTTCTGAATGCTGACATACGTGGGGAAGATACCGGCGGCGCTGTATGCATCCAGCGATTCGTTCCACCAGTTGGCAAAACCCTCATAATCGAATTCAACCTTCCCGGCCGACAGGGTGTATTTTAGCGATCCGCCGTTGTTCCGGTCGTTGTTGCTTTTCAGGAATGCAGGAGGCCCCCACGATGTTGTCAGAAACGGGATGGGGTTGCCTTGTATGGTTTCCGAAGCCCGAATAAATTCTTTGACACGGCTTATCATTCCGGCATCATATCCGTGTGCATTCCGGACCCGCAAAATGTCGAGGCTCAGTTCATCGAATAGGGCTTCATAAATTTCGTTTTTATTCGGATGGGCCGTGAGCCAGTTTTCGTAATAGGCAAGCGAAGCGCCAAAACCGGTAAATGTTTTAAACCGTTCTTCGGGCTTAATGCTTAGCCGAATCTCTTGAGCCTCCGTCTTATTGTAAAAAAGAGAACAGAGAATAAACGCAAACAACAGACCTTTTTGAATTTTTGCACAAATCACGTTTCACTTTTTATGGGTAAAAGGCGACAAATATAGGAATTTATCGATTATATTATGGCGACAATCCGTAGTGGCGACCCACTCCCTCCTTTAATTTTCATGGGCAACGCAATGATAAATGACCCAGCTTCGGGCAGTTGGTCGAGGTTTGCAACATTTTCATAAATGGTTTTGCCGTGTGCACACAAGATCCTGTGGGCCATAAAATCGGATGATTGTCCGTAATCGATGCTGGGTGTGTCGAGACCAATGGCATGGATGTTCCGTTTTTCACACAACCAGGAAGCGGCTTCTGGACTTAGGCCCGGAAAGTGCAACTCGGGTATGGCTTCAGGGCCCGTGAGATTTGTGCCCAGGTATTTTTCTTTATCGGAATAATGTTTCCCATGCCCGGTGTAAACCAAAACAATGGCTCCTTCGGGGAGTTGGCCGTGCTTTTCTTCCCAGGCCTGAAAATCCTCTGTCGTGATTAAATAATCCGGATTATTATCTGCATTTTCGCTTACATTCACAACAACGCCCGGTCCTTTGAGCTGTTTTAGGGGTACTTTTTCAATCGTATTCTGATTTTCACCAAAATGGATGGGGGCATCAAAATGCGTTCCACCATGTTCTTCGGCTGCAAATTTGAACGACGAATAAAAGTATCCCTTATCGTTCATACCATAAAAAACCGTATCGTGGGTGTACGGGGTGTTGGTTGGCCAGTAAACCGAGTTGTTGTCGAAGGAGTACGTTAAATCGATCCAGGTTGACGACTGGAGCAGGTCGGTTAACGAGTTGTTCGTTTTGTCGGAAAAACACGAAGTGACCAACAAGGCCATAAGGAAGAAAAGGCTGTTTTTCATGAAAGAAGTCTTAAATTATTTTATACGCAATAACAGCACAAAGTACAAAAATAATGCTTGCTTTTCTTTTCTTTCTTTGGTTTTCTGTCGCGTTTTATTGCTCTCCGAATTATCGAGCCCCTTCCTTTGCAACAAGCTTTAAACTGCAATCTCCATGATATCCGGAACCGGTGTTTCCCCGCCGCATCATTTTTTTGATCTATTGTTTGTTGCTTTCTAATTGTCTTTAAAACACATGGTTAATGTTCTATAAATGAAAATGTGTTTATGTTTATCGTTGGAATTTTCCATAAAAACGTTTCTTGCAAAGGGAAATTGCTGATAAAAAAGTGTACTTTAACAGCCGCTTTAACCAAACCGAAGTTCACTTAATCTTCAATTCAATGAAAAAGGGATGCCTTCATCGAATTTGCCTGTTTTTTTTTCTGACTCTTTCCATAAATATTCATGCACAATGGGATAACCCAACGGTTTATTATGCATTTAATGAAAGCTCCGGATCGGTGGTTTCCGATTCCGGAAGCAGAGGATTTCATGCCCTTACCGATTGTGCTACGTGTTGGGAGGCGGAAGGGAAATTTGGCGGTTCTTTTCATTTTAGTGCCAGGGAAAGGATTGATTTGCCGGCTGAAGATATCTCCCTGACTTCGGGCAAAGGCACGGTCGCCTTTTGGTTGCGTTTGCCCGAAACAAGTGTAAACGACATTAACTGCATCTGGTGGGCCGGTGAATACGGTGGCGATATGTTTGGTCCGCAGAATGAAATGCACATTAATTCGGAGTTTTTCGAAAAAAATATCTGGACAGGAGGTGAGTTGGCTTTTGTCATTAACGATAGCATGGCAGCAAAAAATTATTTTCTGTACTCCGATCCCTGGAAAGGGAAAAATCCGGCAACCCCGCCGTCAGGGAAGGAAATTACCCTGGCCGATAACGCGTGGCACCATGTGGCTTGCACCTGGGATTCGGGAGCTACGGTAGCCTTGTACATCGACGGGAAGGCAATATGGGATTCAATGACCTATAATCCATCCCGGACCTGGACGTGTAACCTTATGACACTGGGAGTGGCCAACCAAAGGGGCAATCGCAGGTTAAACGGTTATCTCGATGAATTCCGCGTATACAACGAGGCCCTGGATGCAATGGAAATTGAAGAAATTTTCAACTATGATCCGGAAGCAAATTTGAGTCACAGTGAAATTATTGCCCGAACACACATTTCGGGGCTGAATTGTTTTCCAAATCCGGCCCGACAGATGATTCATATCCAAAATTCAATGGGAATTGAAACCGTAGAAATTCTAATGCTAACTGGTGAAAAACGATTGATAAAACACGTTTCCGGCTCTGACAAGATGCTTGAAATAAATGTTGATCCGCTTCCATCGGGGCTTTATATCATCCGGGCATATAAACAGGAAATGCTTGTTGCTACAGGTAGGTTTTCGAAGAAATAATTTGTTTCTTTGAGCTTAATGGATTCTATATGAAGTATTTTTTGCTAATTGTATTTGCGCTGGGCCTTTGGGGCTGTCAGCAGGACGAACCGGGAATCGTTGATGTGGGTAAAAAACCTTTGGCCTATTTCCCCTTCGACAGCAGTTTTGCCGATGCAAGCGGGAACGGACATCTGTTGCAACTTCATGGCAATCCTGAATTTGTTGAAGGATATACGAATGAGCCTTCTACGGCCGTATTGCTCGATGGCAACGATGATTACTTTGTCTCCGCTATCGGGAAACTCGATACCTTTTCCATTTCCCTATGGTTGCAGTCGTACCGTTACTATGTAGGAGAATGGCCGCAATGGCGATCTACCTTTTTTGACTACTCCGGAAAACAAGCATATGGAAGCATCGATGGGATTTCCGGTGCTACGCAAATTAAGTGTGGGACAGGATCGGAGGAGATCGCCGCAACAAATGTCGACAACTGTTACGAATGGTTTCATTTGTACATGGCGGTAAAAAAGGACGTGAAAATATATCTGAATGGCAGTCTGCAGGAAACCGTTCCTTTGCCGGGTAACCTCACATTCTTTGGCGATACCCTTTATTTGGGAAGGTCGTCAAGCGATGATGCCATCAAACTGACTTACTTCTATGGAAAAATGGATGAGATCAGGATTTTTAACCGGATTTTGACTCAGGAAGAAATTAATGAGTTGTCATTCCGATAATAAGAATAGTTCGTATGGATCGTTTTTAAAAATAAAGTTATGTTCTTAAAATTCAGGCAAAAAATAAAGAATTCGTTCACCGTGTGTCCCCGGACCGGTAGAATCGTTGGGATGAAAATTGAAAAAAGAAAAGCATTTTGGTTGTGGGTAGCAATTGGCCTGGCCTCTGTGATTTGGGTGCTGATTCGTGTTATTCCCAAACCCAGTCGGGCCGACTATCCCTGTCAAAAAGTAGCCCGACCCATAGCCGTGGGATTTATTGCCTGGTTTTTGGGTCTGGCCGGTTCTACCCTGTTCATACGAAGGGCACGAACGTTGTTTCAAAAACAAAAGTTTGTGTTGGGCGCGGTATGTTTTGCCTTCGGTGCGCTCCTTTGTCTTGTTAGCCTGAACGATACCCGCGAGGGGATTGCTTCGGTACGGACAACGAATTTTGTTCCAACCGATCCGGCCAACAGCCCGGTGGGCGTTGCTAAAGGAATATATCCCGGACGCGTTGTCTGGGTTTACGATAGCGAGCTTTGCAATAACAAAGTCACCAATTGGTGGGAAGATACCGATCCCGAGGTTGCCAAACGAATGGTTACCCAGGCAATTTATAACCTGACTGGCATTGCCGATCCGGTAAAAGCCTGGGATGCGCTTTTTAAAAATTTCAACCAAACGCGTTACGGGCAAAACGATACAGGATATCAGGCCGGCGACAAAATTGCGATCAAGTTGAACAATATCTTTTCGCGTTCTTATAAGTGGTCGGGAAATCAGCTTCGATCAAATCCGCAAATGGTTCATGCCTTGATTTGGCATCTGGTAAACAATGCCGGGGTGCCGGAAGAAGACATCACATTCTACGACTGCATCTTCTATCATGGCGATCCGGTTTACAATTATAACCATGCCGCCTTTCCCGGTGTGCGCTGGGCCGAAGGCGATGCAACCGACCGGTCGGGTTATGAAGGGGGACCGGGCAATAACCCGGGTACACGGGAAAAGGTTGAACCGGATCCCGATTGTACAATCCATTATGGGAACTCCGACCTGATAAAAGGCTTTG
>DAIMEA010000130.1:0-9465 GCA_036725585.1 Prolixibacteraceae bacterium
TGGATCGCCCCATGCAAAAACCCAAAGGCAAGCCGTTACACGAAAAATATACCCTCAACGATGATTTCAGCGGAAATACCTTACGCCCGCACTGGAAGTTTTTTAAAGAATACGATCCTTCCCGGTTTCTCGTTCAAAACAACTGCCTAACACTAGAAGGCAGGGGGAACTCTGTTGCCGATTGCGCTCCCCTGCTCTGTATCCCCTCCGATCACTCCTATACGGCACAAGTCGAAATGGAATTGGAAGGCGATGCTACCGGAGGACTGGTATTGTTTTACAGCGAGAAAATCTATTCCGGGATATTGGCCGATAAAGAAAATGTATTGGCAAACCTTAGGGGATGGCAATTCCCAAGCGAGAAAAATGTCCTGAAGGGGAAGGTGTTTCTTCGGTTAAAAAACACAAAAAATACCGTCGACATGTTTTATAGCCTTGATGGTACCGAATGGAGAAAAATTGAAAATTCATTTGAATCATCGGCCTATCATCATAACGTGCTCAGCGGTTTTATGAGTTTACGTATCGGCTTATGCTCCATGGGCTCAGGAAAGGTTGCATTCAGAAATTTTGAATACCGGGCCATCCCATAGCGCCTGTTTCTTTGCAACTTCACTCCCCGGGTTTTCTTTCACGACCGATCGTCATTCACGTGGGAAAAGCCGGGGATCCGTATAGCGAAATAAAGCGCCACCAAAAGGGATACAACTGCCGTTAAAAGGAAGGTGGCCATGGCCCCAAAACGAAACCAAATAATTCCGGCGAAGGAGCTTGCCAACATGGCGCAGACACTTTGCAGACCCGAATATGTTCCAATCGCTGTTGCCATATCCTTTTTAGCCGTAATGTTCGATATCCAGGCCTTGGATATTCCTTCGGTCGCAGCTGCATAGATGCCGTATAAAAAAAACAAAGCCAGGAAAATTATAAGATTCGTATTGAAAGCCATCCCCAAATACACGACAGAAAATACGCCAATACCCGCAACAAAAATGGTTTTAAGCCCAATTTTGTCGGCCAGCATTCCCAGGGGGAACGCAAACAAGGCATAAATCAGGTTGTAGAAAATATAAACACCAATAACCGAAGTGTCGCTTAAACCGGCCTCTTTGGCTTTCAATAACAAAAAAACATCCGAACTGTTGAATAAGGTAAAAACCAACAGCCCAAGAACAAGTTTTTTATAGGCTGCCGGACTTTCGTTCCAATAGCGAAAAAAAGAGAAGAAAGAAATTTTGCTTTGCGGCTTTTCGTTCTTCTGTTTTTTCCCTTTCAGAAACAAGGAGCTGATTACAGCGAATAAACCCGGAATAAATGCAGCCAAAAAAAGCGTTTTGTACTCTTCGGGGCGGAACCAAAGATACAGCAAGGCCAGCAATGGTCCGAGAACTGCTCCAAGCGTATCCATCGAACGGTGAAATCCAAATATTTTCCCTTTTGTGGCCGGAGTGGCTTCGTTGGAAAGGATGGCATCGCGTGCGCCGGTACGAATGCCTTTTCCAAAGCGGTCAATCGTTCGGGCTAAAAAGATCCAAAGCGGATAAACGAAGATGGCCATCATGGGTTTGGAGATAGCGCTCAGGGCATAGCCCGCTTGCACAAAAGGAACCCTTTTCCCTGAATGATCCGACAATTTCCCAAAATAACCCTTGCTCAATCCGGCAGTTGCTTCGGCTATCCCTTCCAACACCCCGATTAAAACGACGGAAAAACCAATTGTCTTCAGGTAAATGGGCATGATCGGGTAGAGCATCTCACTGGCGGTATCGGTCAGCAAACTAACCACCGATAAAATCCATACGGTACGGGTAATGTATTTCATTTTAACGGTTCATTGGAAACCCGAATCAAAAATAATCAAAGCTTCCGGCGAATACCCGTCTTTTTTGGAAAGATGCCCAAAAAAAGTACGCCCCGGCACCCAACAGGCAAATTACCGATTGGCTGGAATGGAACGATATAATTCGTATTGGGTTCTTACTCCTTAAACAACCGTATAGCCCAGAGATTGGATGATCTCTTTTGCCTTTTCCAAATCGACATTCTCCCCTTCGAGGCTTACGGTTTTGGATGCAAGATGAACCGTAGCCCGTTGAACAAGGCCTGATTTTTCGAGATGGGTTTCCACATTTGCCTTGCAATGATTGCAGGTCATTCCTTCTACCTTCATTGTTTTTATTTCCATGCTACGATTGCTTAATGGAACATTGCCTTTGTCTTTCATTTTCCAATATTTCTGAATATAACCATTTATGATTAAAGCCATTAAAACAACTCCGGATGCTATCTGCCACCACATAAGATGTTCGCTATGATGATGACCGACATGGGGGTCTGCCCCTACCGAAAACCATTGAACAGGTAAAACATAATCGATCAGAAGCCCAAATAGCATTGCACCCGCAACGATGGTCGACAGGTAGGCAAACAAGCTCCTTTTCCCCAATACCTTCCCGACCATGGTCAGTGTGGCAGCATTGGTTGCCGGACCGGCCATCAGGAGCACAAAAGCAGCCCCTGGACTGATCCCTTTCATGATTAAAATAGCGGCCAGGGGGATGGATCCCGTGGCGCAAATATACAGGGGGACAGAAACAGCCAGAATCAAAACCATTTGAAGAATGGGAGGCATATTGAAAAGCGCAAAAAAATCATCCGGGATCATTGCCGAAATAATGGCTGCTAATACCAAACCGATTACCAGCCACTTGGAAATATCCTGGATAAATGCAACAAACCCATATCGAAACACATCGATAACTTTATGCGCAAATGTTGTTCGCTCCCTGGCTTGTTGCCAAACGACCGGACGAGTCGCATCGTTTTTGGTAACCACATGGGTGATAAGCCCCCCTGTGATTCCGGTGATTAAGGCTGCCAATGGCCGAAGAATGGCAAAAGGCAGGCCCATCAACGAAAAGGTTGCCAGCATGGAGTCGACCCCCGTTTGGGGCGTCGAAATCAGGAAAGAAATGGTTCCGCCTTTCGATGCCCCGTTTTTATAAAAGGCCATACCTGTTGGAATGACCCCACAGGAACATAAAGGCAGGGGAATGCCAAAAAGAGATGCCCAAACGGACGATTGCAACGGTTTGCCGTTAAAATAGCGATCAATCCGATCGCGGGGAATAAAGGCATAAAGCAAACCGGCAAAGAAAAATCCCAGGAGCAGGTAAGGCGACATTTCGCTCAAAATGCGCACAAAATCACGAAGAAAAGCAGTGATATAGTATTGTATTTCCATAACATACCCTTAATGCGGCAAATTTACGAAGCATGGAACAAGCCGGGTTACACAATTTTGGAAAAAAGTTATACCCTTTGGGGTTCTATATCTCATCGATGGGTTTACGCTTGTGCTCCTTACATTTTTTAAAGTGAGAGGGCGTTAATCCGGTAACCTTTTTGAACTGACCGGAAAGATGCTGAACACTGCTATATCCCATGCGATACGCTATTTCGCTTAACGTAAGTTCATTATAAACCAGAAGCTCCTTAACTTTTTCAATTTTTTGATTGATGATGTATTTTTCAATGGTCGTTCCCTCAACCGACGAGAACAGGTTGCTGAGGTAGGAGTAATCGTGACCCAGTTCTTTCGACAGAAAATTGGAAGGAAGGATGGATGCAAAGCCGTTTTCAGAATAATGGATTTTTTCAATGATCAAAGTTTTGACCCGGTCGATCAGCCGTCCCTTTTTATCGCCAATGAGTTCAAAGCCATTTTCCTTTAAAGCGTTTCGGATTCTATCCATCTGATCATCCGATAAAGGATCGGAAACCCGGACATAGCCCAGTTCAATCGCCTCGATGGTTAAATCCAACTTTAAAAGCTCATCCCTAACCACTTTGATGCAACGTGGACAAACCATGTTTTTTATGTAGAGCGTTGTTGTCATCGTATCGTTGATTCTCTTACGGGCTTTTTTTATTGATAAAGGTTTATTCTTCCAAATGAATTCCATTTTCAGCCAACACCCGTTCGGTATCCGCAATTTTCCGGAGCGCATCCTTATTCCAATTTGTATGCCCGTTTTTCAATACCGAAGTATCAAATCCTTCGGCCTTTCCACCCAGGCAAGTTGCAAGGACACACCCGTGACTTACCAAGCCACAAATAGTGATTGAATCAATTTGACCGTCCAAAAGAATCTGTCGTAAAGGGGTTAGATGAAAGGCATTCCCATGTCCTTTTTGTACGACACAATCGTCATTCCTCCGGTGAACCCGCGGGTCGATTTCCCAATCGTACGTATTCGCAACAAGTTGATTGTTGTTATGCTGAACAAAAATGATCTTAGCCCCAGCATCCCGATACAGAGAAATTGCCCTGTTCACCGTTTCAAAAAATAACGACTCGTTACAAAGTGCTTTTTTTTGGGTTAACCCGTTTTGTATATCAATAATTATCAGCGCCTTCATTCTGTATTGTATTGAAGTACAATATTGGAAAAACGTTTCATTCTCTCCCATTGGGATGTGCGACTAGCGTTTGTTCAGTTTTAATTCTATTTTCAGCGAATCGGCTACCGATAAAGCATTGGCTTTTACTATTCTGCTTTTCTCTTTTGCATCCATCGTTTTCTCCAGCATGTGAGCTTGTTTTTGGATTTCGCGTAAATGGTCTATCGGCAACAAAGCACAAGCGATGCAATAAAAACTTTTGGAGCGCCCCTCGTCATAATGCAGCAACAAATCCTGCAGAACAGCCATCCGGATCCTTTGGTTTACGATGAAGTCCTCAATTCCATTCTTTTGGATCGAATCAAGATTGGGAAAAATCCTTTGGTGCGTCACAAACGAATCAATGTTGATTTTTTCCGGTTCGAAGCGTTTGCAGGGATAATCGGGGCAGTCGGAACATACTTCCAACCCTTTTTCCCGTGCACAACAGCTAAGAATACCGCAGGGAGGGTGTTTCTCCGAAAAATGCAATCCCCCACAGCCCGGACAGGTAGAAATACCCTGCGTATAAAATCGCGGACACAAACCACAATCGATTCCGCAACAACCAATGGTTTCCTGTTTTTTATACCGGCTGAACATTTCCGTAAAAATAATGAAACAAACGAGGAATTGAAAAGTTAAAAACCGGGTAAAGCCTATACACATGCAAAAAGGACCATGTAATTATGCCCGCTTTCTTTTGCGCACCTTGGGCAATAGGCATAATGTACATAATAATCCAAAGCACGTTGGCCGCTTTCTTTAAGAAAAGCTTCCATTTCTCTCATATACCGGGGAATCCGGTTATAAGGACCATCAAAAACTCCGGCAACAAAGGTTCCGGAGATTTCTGTATTTGTTGCTCCGGGGACGTTCCGGCTAACGGCATAATAAATCTCCGATTGAAAAGCCGAAGGATCCCGGAAAAGGATCAAAGCATCGGATTTATCCGGAATGGTAGCATCAAATTTTTCAGCCAAAACATGCAACCTCATTACCTTTTTCCCAATTGCCGGCGGAAAAGGAAGGTGAAAAAAGGTAAGCAGAGTTTCTTTTATAAAAGCTTTGTGTTCCCAGTAAAACGTTTTTTTGTCCCATTTTTCCCTATCAAATTTTGGACAACATTCCTGATTCGGATTGTACATATTTCAAGTTATATTTTGGTTTCGATTCATTCTGCCCTTTTTCTGCAAACATGTTCGTTTCAAAAACATTGTTTTTACCTTGGCCTTTGAAAATTAGCACTATTTTTTTTGTTGCGTAGTGAATTTATTCAAAAATTTTGCTTCTATCTTCAACGAGAAGCAGATTGTTTTCAAAACTTCTGTCCTTTTTTCGAATCATTGATCCCTGTCTTTACTGTTCCCTTGATTATACGTAAACATTGGCCAGGATTACCTATCTTTAAACGATTTTTACGGGTGCCGTAAGTTCCCGGTGGGGATCAAAAGAACAATCTCAATCAGAAAATACAAACGCATAAAACAATTTGTATGAGCATTGAAGAAATAATGCAACAGGCTGTTTTGGCTGCAGCCGAATATTCCCAGTTTGACCAGTCCGGCACCGATGCCATTGTCAAAGCTGTTTTCGAAGCCGCTTTTGATCAAAGGATCCGCCTGGCCAAAATGGCCAACCAGGAAACGGGCATTGGAAAATGGGAGGACAAGGTGATCAAAAACGTTCTTGCCTCACAGATTGTATATGAGGACATAAAAGACCAGAAAACCGTGGGCATCATCAACGACGACAAAGAAACCGGCATTGTCGAGATCGCCCAGCCCATGGGTCCCATCCTGGCCATTATACCGGTAACCAATCCCACATCGACGACCCTGTTCAAGATCCTGATTGCCCTGAAAGCCCGTAATCCGATTATCATTTGCCCGTCGAAAAAGGCGGTAAACTGTTGTTCCGAAACGGCAGAAATCTGTTATCGGGCAGCTTTGGCAGCAGGCGCTCCCGAGGGCTGCATCCAATGGCTGACCACGGTTACGAGGGAGCAAACGGCAGCGCTCATGAGCCATCCTTCCATGGCCCTAATTCTGGCAACGGGTGGTCCGGGACTGGTAAAATCGGCCTATAGTTCCGGCACTCCCGCCATTGGTGTCGGCGCCGGAAACGTGCCGGTTTTTATCGAGGCCAGCGCCGACATCCGCTTTGCAGTCGACCAGATCCTCGAATCCAAAACGTTCGACAACGGGACCGTTTGTGCCAGCGAGCAGGCCGTAATTGTCGAAAAAGCCATAGCCACGGAAGTAAAGGAAGAGTTTAGAAAACAGGGAGCTAAAATCCTCAACCCGGATGAAACCCTTCGTTTAACCCGTATTGCCGTCGATCCCCAAACGGGCTTGATGAACCCCGACATTGTAGGAAAACCGGTACAACTGATAGCAGAATTGGCCGGAATTGCCGTTGACGACGGAATACGGCTGTTGGTAGCGCCCCTCGACGGTGTCGGAAGTGACTTCCCCCTTTCGAGCGAGGTTTTGGCTCCGATTATCGGGTATTACGAAGTGGCAAATTTTGAAAGCGGGCTGCGGACCTGCATTCGCCTGAACTACAATGGGGGCGTGGGCCATTCCGCCAGCATTTTTTCGAACGATGAGGAGAAAATTCTCTATTTCAGCATGCACATGAATGCCGGACGAATTGTCGTCAACACTCCTTCATCGCAGGGAGCCGTGGGAGCCATTTACAACCGGCTCTCACCATCGCTCACCCTGGGATGCGGCACCGGAGGCAAAAACATTACCACCGATAATGTAACGGCCAAACACCTCATCAATATCCTTCGAATTGCCCGGCGCAGGCCCAACCAGCGCTTTGCTGCTATCGACAAGTCGCTTTACTTTAACGAAGAAGTGAATGCGGATATCATCCAAAAGAAGTATAATCACAATGTCTAACCTTTTCCTTTATGAATGAATATCACATAGACAATCAGAAGCTTACCTGCGTCTTTTACGGCAGGCTCGACACACTGGGCTCGCAGGCCGTAGATGCAGAACTGAGCGCGAAGCTGGATGCTTCGGTGCAGGAAGTTGTTTTCGATCTTAAGGAGGTCGCCTATATTTCTTCCTCCTTTCTTAAAATATGTCTGAAAACGGTACACAACACAGGAAGCAATCATTTCAGCATCGTACATGTTTCACCGGGTGTTCTGAAAGTATTCCAGATTGCCAATTTAAATCATCTGATTCGAATTAACGAATAACGAACAACAAGCAAGGCTGATTTGCATTCTGTTTGCTTTCAACGGGCAAAGGCCTGAATCTCGTCGATCAACCCCCGATCGTAGGCTTCTTTTACTGTTTTCCAATCACCCCGGCGATTGAAGAAAAGGCTGGCATAATTCCGTTGGATCGGTGTGCCGTTGAACAGATAATAACGGATCCGTTCCATTCCTTCTGCTTTCTCCACCCGGCTTATGGCATAATCGACATAGCGGGTCATGGCAAAGGAGGTATCGCAGGTTAGTTGATTCATCAGGAAATTCACATCCGATTCGTTGCCCCTTATTGCCCGGTCAATGAACACTTGCAGCATTCCTGAAAAATTTGTCTTCATGGTATGGCTCCAATAAAAAATTGAGTATCCTGTTGCTTTGTTGGGTTAAAACATGCCCCCAATTGTCCAAAACGCAACATTGAACACAATCCAGATTTTTCCTCAACCGGAATGCGGTTTTGTTTGAATCATAAAAACAATCACCGGCCCCTCCAATAAACAAGGTGGATGATTGGATGCTTCGCAGTGATCGGTCGTCAAAAAGTGGCAAAGCCTCTGCACGGGGGATAAAGTGTTCCTGAACCAATGATGCAAACAAAAGAGCTTGCGGGTCGATTTCCAGGTCTCCAAAAATCCTTTTGTTTATCCGCTTAAAGCCCCTGTCGCCCAATAGGGAAGTGATCAGAATCCAAAACAGCATGTGGGTTTTCACCGGCACAATTCCGGCTGTGGCCAGCAGTATCAGTTTTTCAGTCTTTTCGGGAAACATGATTCCAAAGCTTAATGCAATCCATCCGCCCAGCGAACAACCGACGATCGAGACTTTGTGCAATCCCAGATTTTCTGTTATTTCCCGAATCCATCCGGCATAAAGTTCCCGCTTATACGCCGGGCGATTCTCTGAACTTTTTCCACATTCGCCAATAATATCTATGGCCAGGACACGAAAATGGTCCGAGAGAACGGGTATATCGGCCAGCCACATGGCCGAATTTGTACCCGAACCATGAAGCAACAAAATGGCGGGAGACTCCTTTCTCCCGGTTTCCATGATGAATGTGGAGCCTAATGAAGTTTCAATTGAATGATAGAAAAACGTTTCCTTTCCCTGCAAAAGTAAATCTTCATAAAACGCCAGGATACGCTTTCTTCCTTCGTCTGTTTTGTAAATGGATGTCTTTGCCATTTTTTGTTTTTTGGACAAAGTACCGGAAGAAAAAAAGAAAAAAATTTGATGTAGATCACAAAATCAACCCCGCCTGACCCGGCTCAGTGTTTCCCTCGACACTCCGATTATGGAGGCAATATGCCCAATTTTGGCTCGCTTAATGACTTCAGGGACAATTTCTCGTAAATACTCGTACTTTCCTTTCGCATCCCGTTGATTAAGCGCCCGAGTGTGCCGGTCGATGTTGACAAATTCTCGCTCCATTAAAGCATTGGTAAATTCTACAAATTGGGGAAACAAGGCCAGTTTTTCGCTGTTTGCTTTCGAAATGCCAATAAGCTCTGTTTCCTCACAGGCTTGCAAGAATTCATCGGCCGGAATATTTTGGGCATAGCTCTGCAGGGAGGTTAAAATATCCTTTTCGACGTGGATCCATGATGTAACTTCTTTCCCGTCGAACAAATGATATTTCCGAACCATTCCCCTTTTGAGAAACCATATCTTTTGGCAGCGTTGACCCTGCAAAAGAATGTGTTGATCTTTCTTATAATACTCTTTTTCAGCGAGATTTTCCAGAGCCAGAATGGCCTCTGAATCTAATTGAACAAATTGCTCAATAT
>DAIMEA010000131.1:0-9437 GCA_036725585.1 Prolixibacteraceae bacterium
GAACAACGCCGGCCGTTGCCCTCGAACCGTAAATGGCGGTTGAGGAAGCATCTTTCAGAATGTCGATCCGTTCAATATCCTGCGGGTTCAGAAAATCGATATCGCCGCAAATCACCCCGTCGACGACATAAAGCGGAGTAACGTCGGCGTTGATGGACGATTTACCCCGGATCTGGATGTCGAATCCGGCCTGGTTCCGACCGCCGCTCTGGGTGATGTTGACGCCGGCTACGGCTCCCTGCATCGATTCGAGCAGCGAGGGGGTTCCTTTCTGGACCAGTGCTTCGGTATTAATGAATCCCACGGAACCGGTCAGGTCGGTTTTTTTCATCGTTCCGTATCCCACAACGACCACTTCGTCGATGTCGGTTGCCTGTTCCACCAAAACTACGTCCAAGGTAGTACGGTTCCCTACATCGAGGGTTTGGGGAACGTATCCGATGAACGAAAACTGGATTTTGCTTCTTTCGGGCACGATGAGCGAATAGTTTCCGTCAATGTCGGTAACGGTACCGGTTGTTGTGCCCAAAACAACCACCGAAACGCCGATCATCGGATTACCGTTGTTGTCGGTGACTTTCCCGGTAATCGTTTTTTCCTGCGCGAGTGAAACCATGCAGAGCAGGCTCATCAGGAGCGCCAGGCTTACTCGTTTTGTGAATCTGTTTATTTTCATATTGTTCCAAAAATAGATGGATTAGTTATAGTATGTAATCAATTTTCGATTGTTATTTCAGGGTGTTTAGCTGGTTGATTTTTTCGGGTTCCGGGCTGTCAAGTACCTTCCGGACGCCGGGCAGAACATTGTTCATCAGATAAACAGGCCCCGAGGCTTCCTCAACCTTCAGAAACGTTTCCATTGCATCGGTTTGAAAACAGTCCATAATGCGGATGTTCCCACTCTTGCTTATGTCGATGCCGGTTGTTTGCGCTACGGGATGGAACATTTGCAGGCCGATGATCGAAATCTGCTCACAACGGTCGAGCTGAATCCCTGTTTGCGCGGGTGTTTCCAACCGGATATTCTCAAAAAGGACATTGTGGGCATATTGGCCCCAGATTCCCTTTTCCGACTGGATGTACAGATCGTTAAAACTAAGCTGTTCGACGCTGCGTTCTTCGAGCCCGTAAATGCTGATTCCTTCTTTCGCGTCGATAATATTCACATCCGAGATGTGGATTCTCCGGAACAGGGGAGTCCGTTCGGAAAGTTCTTCAACGGGAGTTTGTTGGTAACGCATGTTGATCATGATCCCCTGCCGTACAATGTCTCGCATAACAATGTTGCTTACGCGGATATCTTCGATGATGCCTCCGCGTCCCCGCATGCTTTTCAGCCGGATTCCCCGGTCGGTGCCCTCGAAAACACAGTTCGAAATGGTGACTCGTTTCACACTGCCCGACATTTCGCTTCCGATCACCACGCCACCGTGCCCGTTCAGCATGGTGCAGTTGGTGATGGTGATGTTTTCGGTCGGGACATTGGCTTCCCGGCCATCCTCATCGCGCCCCGATTTCAGCACAATGCAGTCGTCGCCCACACTGATGTGGCAGTCGGATATGCGGACATTCCGGCACGACGACGGATCGATTCCGTCGGTGTTGGGCGATTCGCCTGGGTTCTCTATTGTTATATTGTGTATGGTAATGTTTTCGGAGAAGGTGGGCACAATGGTCCAAAAAGCAGGATTAGAGAAACTAACTCCTTCGATGGTGATGTCTTTGCATTGGTAGAACATGACCATGGGAGGCCGCAGAAAATGGTGCATGTTGGGGATGTACTTGTTTTTTTGGAGCAACGCGCTGTTTTCTTTTTTGAAGATCTCCTGCCATTTGGTGGAGTCGACCCCTTCGCGGCTGACTTTGTACCAGAAATCCCACCATTTTTTTCCGTGACCTTCAAAATGGCCTTCGCCTTTGATGGCAATATTTTCGGCACCGATGGCATAAAGCGGCGAGGCAAACGTTTTTACCCGTACACCTTCCCAGCGGGAAGTAACCATGGGAAGGTAATCGTCGAAATTGTCGCTGAAATGGATTTCGGTTCCCGATTCGGTTAAAAGCGTGATGTTGCTTTTGAGAAAAATAGGTCCGCTCAGATAGGTTCCGGCCGGGAAAAAAAGCGTGCCTCCATTATGCCGGTTTAGGCTGTCGATCAGTTGGTTAGCCAGGTGAGAAACGTTAATTCTGCCGGTCGGGTCGGCTCCGTGTTCCACAATGTTTACGTAATTGCCCAAACCAGAAGCAGACAGCGTTGCATTGAGACAAAGAACACCCAGGGTAATAAGTCCGAACAGGTTTTTCCTGAAGGTTGAACAAACAAAGATCCGTTTCGTTTTTTTAATGCTCATTATGGAGAAGCGATTGGTTTATTTTCGAATTCTAAAATACAGTTAATCGTGTTTTTTTGCCGGTGGTAAATCGTTTGAAAAAGGGCGATGATTCGACATTATATTAATCGGGGCATAATGTATCGCTGGCCTTTAAAACAAGCCGATGACAAAAAAATCGGATTCGTCCGAGCAGATTATCCTACTTTTTTCGTCATTTTATCCTACATTTGGACATCCGTAATCGGACAGAATGTAAGGTTCATATGGGAAAAAGTTGTTTTTATCACTTGTTGATTTTTTTTGCTCTATTTGTTCCACAGGGCCTACTGTACGCGATCGAGATCGACCGTTTTGAATCGCTCAGTACCGACGATGGTTTGTCGCAAAACACCGTTCATAGCATTCATTGCGATAGCGAAGGCTTTTTATGGATTGGTACCATGAATGGTTTGAATAAGTACGATGGATATCAGTTTGCCATTTACCGAAATTCCCTTTCCCGCCCCGGATTGTTGACCAATAACCGCATTATCTCGATTTGGGAAGACAAAAAGCATTTTATCTGGATCGAAACCTACGACGGATATTATCATTTTTTTAATCCCCGGAAAGAAACGTTCTCTACATTACCCAAATATTTGCTGAACCTGGAAGAAAAATACAGTAAGATCAGTTGCTTCTATCAGTTTTCGGATGAAGAGATCTGGCTGGGATCGACCAATTCGGGGGTGTACCGTTTGCTGTACGACCCAGTTGCCGACGATTACCAACAGGAGCAGTTTTTAAGCCGGGGCCCTTATTCTATATCGAACAACGACATCCGGTTTATCCTTTCCGATGCCGACAGTACCCTCTATATTGGGGCAAAAAGGGGATTAAACGTTCTGAAGAGGGATAATGTGCATCAGAAAAACTTTTACTTCCAGCACTATTTTTCCGATTTATCGTTTACATCGGCCGTTGCTTTGGGAAACGATGTATGGTTTGGAACCGAGAACAACGGACTGGTGAACTACCAACTCGATTCGAAATCGTTTTATATCTCGGAAATGGAAAATTCCCCTCTCGAGAGCAACCGGATTGATATGGTGAAAACCACCTCGGCGGGGCATTTGCTGATCGGAAGCTCCCGGCTTTATATGATACAGCCCTATAACCGGAATTGGATTTCCGTGGATGTGGGGGGAGAAAAGATCGATAAAGTGTTTGAAGACTACACCGGTTTGCTCTGGGTTACTTCCGGTAAATTCGGGGTGAATCGCATTAATCCCCATACCGGCGAAAAGGTCCATTTTAATCTTACGCCCGAAAACTACCTCTATCTGTCGGACCGGGAGCGACCCTATTTTTTCGAAGACCGGAACAAAACCCTTTGGATTTGCATCCACGGTGGCGGACTGGCCCGGTATCAGCGGGAATCGGGAACATTTCGTTTTTATCGTTACGATCCGTCCGATCCCAAATCGATCAGTTCGAACACCGTAATGTGCATGGCCGAGGATAAGAGCGGCACCCTTTGGGTAGGTACTTCGCTGCAGGGAGGAGTAAATAAAATCATTTTCAAGGATCCTGCATTTGAATCGGTGCAGCCCAAAAAAGTATTTACCGATTTCATGGAAAACATCATCCGGGCAACTTTCTCCGATCAGCAGGGGCGGATCTGGGTCGCTTCGAAGGGAGGAGAGCTGTTCCTTTTCGATAAACATCTTCAGCCGCTTCGGGCAAGGGTTCGCTATCCGTTCCCCCCCCGCGACGGAAATGTGTACAACGTATATACCCTGTTTCAGGACTCCCGGGGCCATATCTGGCTGGGATCGAAGGGCGCCGGCCTGGCAGTTTCCCAAAGGCCCCTTGCCCAATCGGACGGATCGCTCCAGGATCTTTCGTTTTACACCTATGCATTTGATTCTTCCGATTCACTGTCGGTTTGCAACAACAATATTTATTGCATCGGCGAAGACCAAAACGGCAGGATCTGGATCGGAACCTATGGCGGCGGTGTTTGTTACACAGAGCCCCAGCGTTACGACCGGCTTACATTTACCCGGGTGAATACAACCAATTCCAACTTATCGAACGACCTGGTGCGGTATCTGATGATCGATTCGGAAAACACCCTGTGGGTGGCTACTACTTTTGGCCTGAACCAACTTGGATTGGATTCCCTCTCATCCGATCCGATCGTGTTTGAAACCTATTTTCATGATCCCGAAAATTCGTCCAGCATTACGTACAACGATATCGTTCATATTTTTGAGGATTCGGGTCATAATCTTTGGTTTGGCAGCTTTGGGGGAGGCGCCGATTTTCTCGACCGGAACAACCGGCAATCGGTCCGGTTTAAAAATTTTTCGGAACAGAACGGGTTGGCCAACAACGATGTTTTCGGAATCCTTGAAGACAATTTGGGCTATATCTGGTTCAGTACCGAAAACGGTTTGTCGCGCTTGAATCCGACCCGTGAGAGTTTTGATCATTTCAATAAGTCGAACGGATTGCTGGATAACAGCTTTTCCGAAAATACCTGCTTTAAGCTTCGCGACGGGCGCCTGATCTTTGGCAGCTCCGGGGGTTTCGACGTGATTTCGCCCGAAAAAATCGTTGCCCGGCGCTATCCTATGGATGTGATTTTTACGAATTTCCAGATTTTCAACAAAGATATGAATGTGGGGATGCCCGGCTCACCCCTGCACCAATCAATTACCTACACCGATGAGATCCATCTGAGATACAACCAGTCGAGCTTTAGTTTTGAATTTGCCGCACTCAATTTTCTCGACGCCTCGAAAACGCAATATGCCTTCTATCTGAAAGGATTTGAGGAGCAGTGGAATTATGTTGGCTCCGAACGGAAAGCCGTATATACCAACCTGAAACCCGGTGACTATACTTTTTTTGTGCGGGCAGCGCTGTGGGACGGAAAATGGAGCGGGGAAGCCTCTTCCATCCGGGTTGTGATCGACCCTCCCTGGTGGAAAACAACCTATGCCTACATCGTTTACCTGGTGCTTATCCTGGGAATGACCATACTGGCCAGCAGTATAGCTTTGCGTGTAAACAGCTTCCGGAACGAACTACGGGTCGAAAAAGCGGTTAGTGAAATGAAACTCCGCTTCTTTACGAATATTTCCCATGAAATACGAACGCCCCTAACGCTCATCCTTGGGCCCATCGAGGACCTGCTTTTCGACCGAAACTTCCCGAAGGAATTTCGCTCGCCCCTCGAAATGATGCAAAAAAACGGAAAACGAATGTTGCACCTGTTAAATCAATTACTCGATTTCCGGAAAGTACAGAACAAGAAGATGATTCTGAAAGTGGCCTACATCGACCTGTTGTCCTTTACCCGCGATATTGCCGATAATTTTATTCCTCATGCCCGTCACAAAGGAGTCGGGTTGCAGTTTCATCATTCCGGGCAAAACTGGAACATCTGGGGCGATCCACACCGGCTCGATTCGGTTATATTCAATATCTTATCGAATGCCTTCAAGTTTACACCCTCCGGCAAAGCGGTGACGGTGTCCATCGAAGACCGGGAAACAGACGGGGAGGTTTGCATCCTGGTGAAAGACAGCGGACCGGGAATCGACGAGAAGGATATCCCCCTGGTCTTTAATCGCTATTCGGCAATGTCGGATGTTCATTTTTCGGGTCAGGGTACCGGTATCGGCCTAAACTTGTCGAACGAAATTGTGAAAATGCATGGCGGGGAAATCCGGGTGAAAAGTACGCCCGGCGCTGGCTCCGTATTTACCATCGCGCTGAAAAAGGGAACCAGCCATCTCCGGAACCAGAACAATATTTTGTTCACCGATCCCGACGATCCCCACAACCGCAAGGATAACGAGGCCGAACAAATCCTTCGGGAACTGGAAATCGAAGACAGTAACCACGCGATCAAGCTCTGTCCCGACCACGAGCAAACCTTGCTGGTGGTCGAAGATCATGCCCCGATCCTCGATTACATCACCGATACACTTTCGGCATATTTTACCGTTATAACGGCGACAAACGGTCGGGAGGGCCTCGAAAAGGTTGCCCGGTATACACCCGACCTGATCATTTCCGACGTTATGATGCCCGAAATGGACGGAATGGAAATGACCCGGATATTGAAAGAAAACTTTGATACCTGCCATATCCCTGTCATTCTGTTGACTGCCAAATCGGGTGTCGACGACCAGATCATGGGGCTGGAATCGGGCGCCGAGGCTTATGTATTGAAACCCTTCAATATGGCCATCCTGAAAACCATGATTGCCAATATGCTGGAACAACGGAAGCTGGTCCTCCGACGTTACCGCGATAACAAGGAAATTGAGGTTTCGGACATAAAATTTACTTCACGCGACCAGGAATTCATCGATAAACTAATTCGCTACATCGAAGAAAACTATCAGGATTCCGATCTTTCGATCAGCAAACTGGTCGACTTTTCCTGCGTTAGCCGGACGGTTTTTTACAACAAGGTAAAAAGCCTTACCGGCCTGAGTCCCATTGAGCTGATGCGACAGGTGAAGCTGAAGATCGCGGCCCAGATGCTTGCGAAGGGATACAATGTGAACGAAGCGGCTTTTCATATAGGCTTTAACGATACCCGTTATTTCAGCAAACAGTTCAAGGAACTATTTGGTGTTTCGCCCAGTCAGTACAGGAAGGAGAACAGCGATAAGGATGATGAAGAACCAAAGCAAAGTTAAGAGTTGAGCGTTTTTGGTTGATAATTTGACGATTCAACGATTTGGCGATGTTCTGACTTCCCGACATCTTCGGTCTTCTGTCTGTGGCAGGCAGGGTCTCTGTTTCCCATTTATTCATCCTTTCGGAGTATTTATATAATGCCGATACAACGGATTGGTTTTTAACAAGGTTGGATGATCGGCCTGGGATGGATTTGGCATTTTCTATCCGTTGGCTGAAGCCAACGGCAAAAGATAAGAAGCCAACGGCAAAAGATATGAGATGGCCATGAACAGTCATCTGGTGTCTAGTATCTAGTATCTCAAAAAAAAAGGGATCCCCTTTCGGCGATCCCTTCTCTATTCTGCTAAATTCGATTAGTTCTTGGTGAATTTGGCTGTTCCAACGTATTTGTCGTTGTTGTAAGCTTTCAGCACATAAACGCCTTTCGAAAGGTCGCTGATGTTGAGGGTTCTCGAGTTTTGAGCAATCGATTTAACCTGCTGGCCAAGGATGTTGGATACATCAACGCGGGTGAATTGGGCATTGATGGTAACATGGTTGGAAGCGGGATTCGGGTACACGCTCATTTCGATGTTCTTCACTTCTTTCGAGCTGGAAGGTTCGAGCAGGGTAATGGTACCGCAGCCGTCCATGTTGTTCCAGCATTCGTCGACGGTTCCGTCGCTCTGCCATACAGCACGCTGACGAGCCGTGGTGATCCCTTCGTCCTGGTCGATGATAGTTACGTCAAACCCGATGTCGCCAAGAACGTTGCGTACATCAGCTGCTGTGTAAGCGGTGCCGTTTTTGTCGAGCAAGGTCGACCACAGCATGGCGTGTTCGTACACATAGTCTTCGCCGGAAAGTGAGTAACCAATTTTTCCGCCCGGTTTCTGGGTGGTGGCAGCTACTTCAATTTCGGTGTCGTAGGTAGCTTCAACAAAGCCATCGGCAATTTGCCAGTGACCGCTGCTGGCTACAGAAACGCCAACGGCATCGGCAATGACTTCGTTCATGTCCCAGTACACTTCGGGTTTGTCGTATTCCCATGAGTTACCGCCTGATTCCCAGCTGGGCCAGTGGTTGCCTTCGTCAATTACGTTAACGACAACATAGCAATAGTCTTCATCGTAAAGGGCTTTCCACCATGAGGTAACGGTGGGTACTTCTTCACGGAACGGAAGTTCAATAGCCACTTCGGCAACAGCATCCCAGGCTTCATCAAGGAAACCGTCGATTTCGATGGGTTCTGTAGTGAAGGCCACTTCGACATTAACGCCTGTTTGGGCGAACATGCCCCCACAAACGAGAAGAGCAATCAATAAAGAGTAAATTTTCTTCATAGTTTAAACATTTAATTAACATTAGTTATTCCTAGTAATTATCGAAAATCAACATTACTTTCAAATATGGGTTGAAGGTAAATGATTCGTGAATAATTTCCAAATTTCGTTCGAAAAAATTTTCAGGGCTTTTCACTGCTGACAAAGGATTCAACCCCATTTTTATGAAAAAAAAAGTGAATAAACAAAAACAAGCTTCAAATAAAAAATTCAAAATCAATCAAAAGTGTACTTTTTACCCTTAGTGTCGTTTTGTGAATTTTTTTTTTTGACAATACGCAAATAAATAACGCAAGCATCCGAAGCAATCTGTTCATTTTATAAATTTCCCTTGAGAACCCGGATGAAATAATCATTGTCCATGCCCGGTTCCGGATTGGGGAAGGATACGGGTGGCGCCCGAGAGGGCGCTGACATCGACCGACGGGTCGAAAGAAACCTTCACGGGTTTTTGCCGGATGCTTTCGGCAAGGATGCCCGGGGCCAAACGGACCTTGTCCTTCAGGAAAACCGGACGGTTGAAATTTGAGGTAAATCGATCGTAAAAACCGGGATCTTTTTGTGGAAGCAAGTAAGGTTTTGCGGTATTTCCCAGCGTATCGACCCAGGAAAAATAGGGGCGGGAATAGAGCCCGTCGAGCCGTTTGCTGACAAACATGAGCCAACGCCCGTTCGACGACCAGGACAGATAACTTTCGACGTGCCCGGAATTAACCGGAAGTTTCCGTACGGCTTTTGTTTCTAGGTTCATCAGGTACAGATCGGCTGTGGGGTTGTGTACAGTGAAGTATCCGTTGTTGGCCATGCAAAAGGCCAGGTATTTTCCGTCGGGAGAGGGAGTGGGGTAGGTGATCGACAGGCCGGTTTCGTTGGCACACAGCAACGTGTCGGTGGCAAGCCATTCGTTTGTATCGGGATTGTACCCGATCCGAAGCAGGCTGTAGCGGGAAACTGTGGCATCACTCTCCGCGTCGAGGGCCGGCGCCGATATATAGTACAGAAAACGACCGCAGGGCGACCATGCCGGGAGGTTTTCCAGATCCTTTGTTGATAGCGGGGGCGTCGTGCTGATCTG
>DAIMEA010000132.1:0-9421 GCA_036725585.1 Prolixibacteraceae bacterium
CGGGCGGATTACTTCGTTGGTCCCGGATACGCAGGCCAAAAACAGTTGTTTGATGTTTGAAGCAGTGCGTTCGATGCTGCGCGTTTGAAGCTCACTTCGTTCGCGTTTGAGGCTCGCTGCGCTCGCGTTTGACGTGTTTGACGTGTTGCTGTTTGAACTCGTCGAACTTTTCAAACTTTTCAAACTTTTCAAACAGTTTCTTTCATAATGCTGCGCGATGTTATCGATTACAATGATCGAGTTATCCACCATCATTCCTACTCCGAGGATAAGGCCCGAGAGGGATATGATGTTGATCGAAAGGCCCATCAGGTGGAAACAAAGGAGCGACAGCACCAGCGAAACCGGGATGGTAATGCCAATGAGCAGGGGCGACCGGACGTCGCGAAGAAAAAGGAACATCACGAAAAAAGCCAGCAGGGCACCCTGCCACAGGCTTTGTTTCAGGTTGCCGATCGAATAATCGAGCAACTGGGTCTGGTCGCGTACGATGGCAAATTCCAGGTCGGGGTAATCCGTTTCGAAATGACGGACCAATGCATGCAGGCTTTTCTTCAACTGCCGCATCTGGGCATCGCTTTGTTTGATCACGGCCAAGGTGATGGTTTCCCCCTTGTCCGAAACGATCTTTCCGCTGAGCTTCTGCGGATGTTCAATCACCTGTGCAACATCTTTTAACTGCATCAACCGGTTACAGGCCCTGAAAAAAATATTTTCGATATCCTCCTTGTTTCTCAGGGTCGATTCAAACCGGACGTTGTACACATACTGGCCATCCTTTATTGAAAGGTTACCCAGTTGAATATCATTCGTGGCAATCCGATTTTCCAGCATGCCCAAAGTCAGGTTCAGGGCATCGAGCTTTTCCGGGTCGGGGATGATCAGTATCTCGGTCCGGGCAAGCCCGCTCATGTCCACCATCGCCACCTCGGGCAACTGCTCCAGGCGCTTACGAATTACATTCGAGGCAAAACGGCTTAAAACGACAAACTCTGACGAAACGGGATATAAGATTTGAGATTTCAGATTTGAGATTTCAGGTTTCAGATTTGAGGTTTCAGGTTTGGCTCCGCCGATCTCAACTGTGTTTCGATTCAGATTTGAGGTTTGGCTCCGCCGATCTCGCAAGCCCGATTCAGGTTGCTGATTAGAGGGTTCCGGATCGCTGACGCGGGTATCACTCAATTTAGAATTTCCCAATTTGCCGTCAGGCCGGGAATCTGAAATCTGAAACCTCAAATCTGAAACCTTCTTCTGCGTAACGTTGAGGTAAAACACCGGCACATCGCTCACGTTGGCTTTGATTACCCTGGGGCGTTGTATTTCGCGGGGCAGGTAGCTCATGGCCCGGTCCACCTTTTCGTTGACCTCGATAAACGCGTAATCGACGTTGGCCCCATAGGCAAATTGCAGTCGGATAATGCTGCTGCCATCGATGGTTTCGCTGTTGATGTCGTCGAGATGGGCCACCTGCATCAACTGCTGCCGAAGCCCGTTCACCACGCTGTTCTCGAGTTCGCGGGCCGGCGTGTTCGGGCTGCTTACCTGCACGGTTATCTCCGGGATCGCGATGTCGGGCATCAGCGATACCGGTATTTTCGTAACCGACACCAGGCCTACAATCAGGATCGCGATGAAGGTCATGGTGACGGCGATGGGTTTGTTTAATAAAAACTTTACCATGTTTTAGATTTCAGGTTGCAGATTTCAAATTTCAGATTTCAGATTTCAAATTTAACTTCGCTTCGCTACGTTTATTTGGCTACGCCGATCTTCGATTCCGCTTCGCTCCGATTCTGGTTTCAAATTAAACGTTGCTTCGATGCAAATTTTTCAAGGCTTAATAAGGATGACTGTTGTTAAAAAGTGTCATTCCGAATTCCCACTCAAAATTTTTGGGCAAATGTTGTTAAAAGGTGTCATTCCGAGGGAAGCGAAGCGACGAGGAATCCCCTGTTACAACAGATTCCTCCTCTCCCGATAGCCATCGGGAGAGGAGGAATGACGCGCAGGACGAAAACTGCCATATTTCCAAATCTTCAAATTTTCTAATCGTTGCCACTTTTCATTTTTATTTATTTTGTTTTAAAGTTATTACAACATTTCTTATCAACATCCCCCGAATTAAGCCCAACCTGAATCGGAGCGAATCGATCCACAATGCTATCGGGTTGGCAAAGCCCAATCTGAATCAGAACGTTGTTCGATCGGCGAAGCCCAATCTGAATCGGAACGTTGTTCGATCGGCGAAGCCCAATCTGAATCGGAACGGCGTGTAGATCGGCAGAGCCAAATCTGAAATCTGAAACCTGAAATCTCAAATCTGAAATCACTCCACCTCGACTTCGCTTTCGTGCGCCAGATTCAAATTCCCCGAAACAATAACCGTATCGCCCACATTGAGCGAGGCGGAGCTTTTTTCGGGGTGCGGGATCACGGCGTAGCTTGTTGCGTTCTCGTGTACGGTTTGCACGTAGTTCCAGTAAGCAATGCCGTTCACAATTTTAAAGAGCACTTCAAAATTGTCGCGCAATACCACGGCCGATTTGGGGACTACAAACTGGCCGGGAACTTCCTTTTCAATGAGCACCCGCACGTTCATCCCTTCCATCAGCCTGCCCGGGTTTTGCACTACGGCTTTCACCCCGATCAGCCCGTTTTCGTCGACCACCGGGTTGATTTCGCTGATCGTTCCCCGGCAGGCGATGTTGAGGGCAAAGGGCAGCACCTGGACCGGGTCGTTCACAGCCACATCGTCTATTTCGTTTTCCATGATCTGGAAAAGCACTTCGAAGCGCGAATCGTCGATCAGGGTGCAAAAGGGTTTCCCGTTGCTTTGTTCGTATTCTTTCTGGGAAATGTTGGCCACCTTCCCGTTGAAGGGGGCTCGGAGCTCACAGTCCTTCAGGTTTTTTACTGCCTTTTCGTATTCCAGTTGTGCATTCAGATAACCCGATTTGATTTTCACCAGCATGCGTTTCTCCTTCGGCAGCGACAGGGAATCTTCGGGGTTGATCCCCAGGCCGATGAACAGATCCTCCATTTCGAACCGCGCGCGCTCGAGGTTGGTTTGGGCCGTTTTCAGGTTCTCGGCGTAGTTCGTTTTGTCCAGTTCGGCTACCAGATGGCCTTTTGCCACGTTGAGACCGTTGGCTGTGGCAATTTTTGCGATGATCCCCGATTGCCGGAACGACAAGTCTCCCTTTCGCAGGGCTTTCAGCTTTCCGTTGGCCACGAGCTGCTTTTGAAAGCTGCCCTTTTCGAGCACCAGAATTTTCACCACCGGTTTTTCCTTCAGAAGGGCCTGCCTGTCGCCCGGGCTTTCTTCTTCTGTTTTCGGGGTGCAGCCCAAACAGGCTGCGAGAAGGAATAAAATCAAGGTTGGGATGGTCAGGGTTTTCATGATTCGGTTTTTGTTCATAAAAATAAAAAATATTGTTGCAAGTCGTCTTTTTTGTATCCATTTAACGTTCAACGAGTTGTTGAGTTGAGTGCTAATTAATTGTCAGCAAGTGCCCTCCAACTCTGCCTTTAAACACTTCATTGCCATTGTTTAAAACAGTTATTTCCTCTTCCGGCCCGATCGAAAGCATTGCCAAATCAATCGTGATACTTTCAATCCCGGATGTTTCCATAACGATTGTCTTTTGGGGTTTATCGTACCGGATGTCGATTGTTTTGAGCCCATCGGTATATTCCGGGGAAATTGTTACCCAATAGATACGTTTTTCATCCCCATCGTACGTGCCATATTGAATTTGGCTGGGAAGACCTTCCTTTTTCTTTTCATAATAGGCTTTGAGCTTTTGAAAAGAGTCGGTATGATAGGCTTTTGTAATAGAATATTTACCTCCCTCCTTTTCAATCAAATCGATTGAAACACCAAATTTTTCTGCTTCCCGTTTATATTTCCTCGAATATTGAATCGGGACAACTTGATCATCGATCCCGTGCACGATACAGGTGGGGACATTGGACAGGTTCCGCACCAGGTTAACGGGCCCATGCCCTGCCTGCCCCTGTGTAACCGGGCCGTGAACGGCAACGCCTGCAAAAAGATCCGGATTTCTCGACGCAAGAAGCAACGCACGGTATCCCCCCACGCAATCGCCATCGAGAAAAATGTTCCCGGGGTCAATGCTGTAATCGGCCAGTAAGCTTTTGATGATCCCGGCAATCTCTATATCGGCACTTTTGACCGAATAATTCGTTCCCCTCAGGAAAGGCCAGGCGATGGAGAAGCCCGCCTGGTCGGCCAGGTGCATGTCCATGTGCATCTGGTCGAGGTTGCTGTAATAACAGTCGGTAATGAAATTGTTTTCATCGAGCGCCCAGGGGATCATGAGGATTACCGGTTTTTTGGCAATTTCTTCCGGGCAGCCTGAGCTGTGGAACAAATAGCTGAAATAGTGTTTTTCCGTTTCGGAATAATACGATTTAAACAGCGTACCGGGGCAGCCCTTCAGGTTTTTGTTCCGGTCGATCCACAACAGGGAATTTTCCAGGTTTGAGCCGTGAAAAACCCGGTTGTTGTCCCAGTATTGCCGCTCGGACCGCGAGAGGGAATCGGGTATTTGGGAGAGGCAATACGCGAATTTACCATAGGCTGTCTGCAGTTCGTTCCTGCAGGTGTCGTCGCAGCTTAGCGAAGCGATTTTCTTTTCAAAATACTCTTTTCGTTCCCGCAAATTGCCCTTATAGATTTTCTGGAACATGGAATAATCACCCCGGGAGAGGGTGGCCGTATAAAAACCACTTTTTATGCTATCCGTAGCCGTAACAGCAACGTACCCGCCGATGATATCTTCCGTTTTGAAAGGTTTTGCCAGGATGCTTTGGTTTTTATCATCCCTGATCCCGACGGTTCCACAAACATGCGGCCCCACATAGAAAAAGAGGGTATCGGAAAAGTTCGGGTTGCGGACAAAATCGTGGAGGCAATTCTCAAAAAACACCCGCCTGGCTTCTTCGGCGTTCGAGAGGGTCACGTTGAGCTTCCACGATTTCACGTTCGACCCGCGATTGGCTTTCACGAAAATTCGGTTAGTACCCTTTTCCAGTTGTACCGTGGTAAAGCGGTCGGCAAACTTATAGGTGTTCTTTTTCCAATAATCGCTTACCACCGGGTTCCCGTTCAACCAGATGCGGTAGGCAAAACTGCCGTCGGAGATCAAAACGGCATCCCGGCCAGTTTCGCTTTCAAATTCGGCGTATAAGTAGTAGTTGCTATACGCATCCCGGTCTTCACCAACGTATTCCATGAAATCAATGGTCCCGTGCTGGTCCTCTATTTTGAAAGTTTTCAGGCTCCTAGGCAAGTTGCCGAAATCGTTCTTTTCAAACCGGGTTTCATCTATCCCGTAAGCTTCCAGGTCGTTAAGGAAAAAGGTAGTTGCCGGTTCATGCGCTGTTGAATCAAAACGGAACGGGCCAATGCAGGTCCACTCTTTTAAGGGGGTCATTGTAAAACCATGTTCCGGGATAACAACCGCCGGGTTGTTTTGGCACGATAAGAACGAAAACAGTACGATACAGGGGCTAACGAGAGGTAAGCGGGGTAGTTTTGCTTTCATGATCTTTTATTTTTGCATCAGTAATACTTAGGTAAGGTGATTCATCCATTCGTTATTGGGTTTTTGAGAAGTGATAAACACCATAGCTCTGAAAGATAGTTTGTTGGTCCATCGTTCCAAAATTTGATTCAAGGGAATTCATAATCGTTAATTCCGGGTCGACATACGACATATTCCCCCATCCGTCGAGCAGCAGAATATCGGAAGCGTTTTGGAAAAGGCTTGTGTCCATGCCGGAAGCCGATGATAGCAGGTAAATATTTTCCAAATGCAGGCGCTCATCGAAATTCCGGTAATCTTTGAAGATATCCAGATCATAATGATAGGCAAAAACATAAGCAACCCAAGGGGGCACGACATACACAAGAGTTGAATCCGACTTGTTTTCTTTGATAAAACGTACGGTTTTTTCTGCCTCCATTTTGTTCGAATAGTATAAATCGATGGATGAGAGCATCAATAAAACCACGAACGCGAGCATGGCATTATGGAGAAACTTATCCCTTACGAACAAGCGGTTGACCGCAATTATCACAAAAAGGAAAAAGCCGGGAACGATAAAAACCAGGTATCTCGGGGTGGTCACGATGGGGAACTTAAATGAAATCAGGAACGAAGCCAAATATACCCCCACAAACCAGCCGGCAAAAATGATTTCGTGAACCGACAGACGGATTTTTTTCAGGACAATCCCTGCCAGGAAAGAAACAATAAGGGCCAGGTAAAGGTTGCTGACCAAAAATCCATTTCCAAAAGTCACAAAAAAGGTGGAATAGGCATTCACAAAATTAAGCTGGGGCTGGTTGGTACCCTGTACCGACGTTTCCATAAAACGTACCAAAAACAATGAAGCATAAGGGAGATAGGCCAGAAACGCGAAAAAAAACGAAAGCAAAATCGGTTTCGCGGCTTTCTTTCTGATTTCAGTGTTAAGCAACAAAAAGAAAAGTTGCAGCCCGATCAACAAAAAAGCCAGGAAATGGGAATAGAGCAGGCATATATTTGTTATTGTCAACGCGAAAAGGTAACGTTTTGTTTTTGGTTCCTGTATTAAAGACATATAAAAATACATGGAGGCGGCCGTTAACAGAACAAACAAGGAATATACCCGGCAATCGTGGGCTTCCATGATCATGCTGTTTGAAAAGGTATACAACAAAGCGGCAACAATGCCCGATTTGAAATTCAAAAACTTTTTTCCCAGTTTGTATATAAAAATTACTGCAAATGAACCGGTCAGCATGGGGAGGATCCTTGCCGACAACGGGCCTATGCCAAAGAGCTTTATCCAAAAGTGTAAAATAAGAAAATGGAAGGGCGGGTTGTTTTCGTTTTTGAAAATGGAAAACAGCTCACGCAAGGTTTGCTGCGAATGGAACAAGGAAAAAGGTTCATCCAGGTCAATGTTGTAGTCAGTCAGGTAAACGGATTTTAATGCTATGTTGATGAGAACAAGCAATATGATGATCCAGGTATCGGAAAAGTTTTTTTTGTTACCTAATATTGTGTTATTTACCCATTTCATTATTGATATTTAACCTGATAATTAAATCATTATAAAGAATTCCGTTTAATCTAATTTTTAAAAAAATCTGGTAGTAGTTTGAAAAAATATGTTTCTGAAAGTTCAGGATATAATTCAGGAATGAATAAATAGCGTATTTCGAAATTTCTATTCATAATAAAAATTGTTGGATGATCAATAACTTCTTTTGGTAATTCTTTATTGAAGTATTTTGAAACATTAATAATAAATGGGGATGCATCATTTTCAAATATTTCAAAATCTTTATTGTTAATGAAATTGCCAAGTATCAGTATCCTATCACTACCAATTTTATTTCCTAATTGTTCCAGGTATATTAAAATCTCAATAATACAACTATGACATTGCCCTTGACTAACTAATAGTACTACTACGTCATCATTATAAAAAAATATATTCTCAAGATCATGTTTGGGAATATTTCTTATATAACAATTCGAAATTAATTTCTCCAAATTGTTTTTATTTATTTCAATATGTTCAATTTCTTGTTTGTAAGATTCAGTTATTTCTGAAATTTTATCTTTAAAAATTGAACATTTATAAATCCAGAAGAAATTAAATAACAATAATAAAAGAATAAGAAAATAAGTTATCTTTTTCATTTCACAAGGCATTTAATAGCATAAAGTAGCTATTGTTTCAAATAATTAGTTATTCTATAACGACAAATAATGTCTGAGTAATATCCATCACAGGTGAATATATAATCATCATTTAAATCCACACAATAATAGTCGAAATACTCACTTATTTTAATCTTTGCAATGGGATTGCCGTTCCAATCAAAAACATGAATATCAGGAATAAACGTTCTCAAAAGGTCATCATCTCCGACAATATTTGTATAATTGTCATTGTATACACGTAAATAGATATATTTATTGGTTGCCTGTATTCCCCAGCAAAATATTTTTTGATTTGTAAAATATCTTAAGTCGCGAGACGAATTATCCAGATGTAAGTTTTCTTCAAGTGAAGGAAAATTTTTGTACTTAATAATTATTGTCTTATTGCTATTCAAATTAAAAACTTCAATTTTACCTTGGCTCTCATAAACCCTAACAAATTGTGTATTATCAGGCTTCGAAGCTAAAAAATAAGCATATAAATTTGTTTTGTGTTCATTACTCATCTCTGGATAATTATCAGGAAACTCCCTAAAGCATTCAAGCGTATTCGAGATGTTGTTAAATTTGAACATTTCCATGTTTCCACCATATGAAGCACCAAAGATTAGTGAATCCCCAATTGCAGTTATTTCCCTAAAACGATTCAGTTTGGGAGGTAAATATATTACCTTATAGGGCATGAATTTTTCATTTATTAAATCCTCAATTTGATAATAATTTAAACTTATTAATTTGTTACTAACAACAAATCCACTTTTCTCACAATAAAGCGGACAGAAATCAAAAGAATATATAAATTCACCGGGGCCATGTCCCTTTTTCCCAAAATCACAAATATGTTTACAGTCTGGCAATGAAAAAATGGAAAATAAAGAAACACCTTGAGACTGTTTAATAATTAGAAATGAATCAACAACCTCCATTCCATCCGGGGAAAATATACTGGAAGAAACTGTAAATTTTCTGGTATAAGTGAAATATTATGTGGAAAATTATCAACTAGTATGTCAATTTTTTCAATCTTATTTTTATCATTACAACCTAATATAATTAGTAATTGAATGATTATTACCATATTTTTCATATATCAAATTTAAATTTCAGGAGAATCAGTAATTACTGATTCTCCTGAAAAGTGATTAATCTACTATATCACTACTTTTGCATTGGCCATCCCCATTTTCAGTTATTCCAACGTGATTTTCAGAATAAGAACAAGAACCAAAACCACACATAAGAACTCTACTTCCAAGAGCGAATTTAACATTAGTCCAGCAGTTTACATAAGTAACAGGAGGAGGAGTTGAAGACTCAGCTTGAGCATAAGGAGCATTTTTTAGGTTCTGTAACGATAGCCTCATATTTGTATCAAACCCAATAGATGTAAAAATATTAAATAATATAAATACAATTACACCAACAATTAAAAATAATTTAGATTTCATTTTAAAATGTTTTTCGAATGTTTTTTCATTCGGTTAATACTAATTATTAATAAGCAATACTTTTAAAAAATGTTTTGACATTTTTCTTTTTAAAAAAGTTGTTTCATCTTTGTCACTTCACCTCCTTTCCGATTGTTTTCCCGGCTTTGGGAAAAAAATTATTGGAAAGGGCATCGGGCAGGGGAACCATTGAATACTCTAGTGAAGCATACTGGTTATCCCTGC
>DAIMEA010000133.1:0-9421 GCA_036725585.1 Prolixibacteraceae bacterium
TTTGCCCGGCTGGCCGGCTGGAATCCCGGCGATTCTGTTGTTTCGGCCCCTTTTGTCCACAGAGAACAAAAACTAAACTGGTCGTCAGGGGCCGATGGAATGTGGGTCAGCGGATTGGGTGGCAACCAATCGCTCACGATATACCATCCAAACGGGCAGACTCTTTTTCATATCCATGTTGATGATCAACTACCCGCATCCGGCAAACTTGCAATTCCCCGGAGAATTTTTGATGCCTCTAAGCCGGCTGTCTTTTTTTTGTACCGGGTTGCCGGAGGCGATGCTTCTTTCACGGGTAAAGTATTTCTTCCTGACTTTTATTAATCGACGGAAATTATGGTAATACGGGGTGAATTTTTTCTGTACAACAAACAAATACTACCCGCAAATCTATCTGGATCCATTCACATGGAAGGCACTGTGGTTTATGAGGTAATCCGTATTGTGAAGGGCGTTCCGCTCTTTTTCACCGACCATTACCATCGTTTGCTTCATTCCTGTTCCCTTATAGGATACGTCCCGAGTGTTGATCCCTTGGTTTTGCTCCGGGAATTTCGGGATTTAACGGAAAAGAACCGGATTAGGGAAGGGAACATCCTGATGAAAATTGCTTTTACCGGTGCAGACGAAAAACAGGTAATAGCGTTTATCCCTCATCACTATCCTACCGACGATGAATACCGTAAGGGCGTTCGTGTTGATTTTCTTCCGGCACAACGGAACAATCCCGAAGCAAAAGTGGAACAAAACGTACGGGAACGGGCCAATCAAATGCTGCAATCGACCGATGGGTATGAAGTATTACTGGTTGATCCCGACGGAGGCATTACCGAGGGGAGTCGCTCGAATGTTTTTTTTCTGCGGAACAACCGCCTGGTTACCGCCCCACTCAACCGGGTATTGAAGGGCATTACGATGGCCAAAGTGCTCGAAATTGCCGAAACAGAACACATCCCGGTTGTTTTTTCTGCGGTAAAGATCGACGATTTGGGTCGTTTTTCATCTGCCTTTCTAACCGGTACTTCACCCCGAATATTGCCGATTGCAACGGCCGGCCCTTATTCCTTTTCGGTTGACCATCCGGTTGTGGAAACCATCCGAAAACGATACGATGAAATGATGGAACAGGATATTCAACGTCAGCTCTACCCGGCTTCATGATCTCCGGAAATACCTGGGCGATCCGGAATATGAACGAGCTAAAAATATCGACCTTTTTCCCAGCTTGCTTTCTATTGTCCGGGTGTTTTTGATAGCCCTGATCGATTCCCATACGCCCGATGAACTTTTTTTTTCGATTTTCCCGGAGAGAACATAATTGCAGAAGTTGCTTGTTCCTCCTTTTGCATACATAGGGTGTTCGAAAATTCATAAATCAATTCCAATCTCTTCCCTGTATAGACCAGGGCCGGGCGCATGGAATAACTTCTTTTGACTTGAAATGAATATGGTGTGATAAAATTTGGAAATATGAATAATATACTCTGGGTATCATGTTTAATTGTTTCTTTTTTTATAGCAATTTTACTTTTTAGTAATAAAAACCGGAGTTTACAAATCATTTAGCTTTTTTGAAAAATCGAAATTATTTCCAAAACCACAATTTCTAAATATCTACGTTTTTGAGAAATCCAATCCTGAGGAGTTTCCCATCTATCTTTGCAAAAAAAAGGGGGAGAAAACATGATGAATCAGGAAAAATCGAAACAAATGGAATTCCCGGGTTTTATTGTCCGGAGTCCCAACATGCTGCACATAATTGATTTAGCAGCAGATCTGTCCCAATGCGATTATTCGCGCTTTTATCTGACCGGGCCTTCGGGTTGTGGAAAAGAATTTTTCGCCCGCTATTTGTATGCTTTGTTCCGCTTAAAAGGAAGCGGTGATTTTGTGGCGATTAACTGTTCGGGTTTGAATCCGAATCTGGCTCATTCGGAGTTGTTTGGCCATGTGAAGAATATCTTCAACAATGCGATCGAAAAGACGGGTTTTTTCGAAATTCTTAACCCGGTTAAGGGAACCCTCTTTCTCGACGAAGTGGCCGATTTGCCCGAAGAGGTCCAGCCTATGTTGTTGCGGGCGATTCAACTGCCATACGGATCGGCTCGTAAACTGGGCGGAACCAAGGATTATTCGACGACGGATCTTTTCATTATCAGCGCGACCGATCAGTCCCTGTCGAATATACGGCCTGCCTTGCTGAACCGTTTTGGTTATCCCATCGAAATTCCGGGTCTCGACGAACGACCGGAAGATGTACCGGGTGCGCTCCTTTATTTTATTGAGGAGACCTTCCCGTCTGCTCATCTTATTCGCATGGTTCGGCAGATGGGTATTTCGGTACCCGACGACTTCCGGTTAAAGCCCCGAATGAGTTACAGGGATAAATTCCTGCCCCTGAAAAGGTTTCTTGACATTCTGTGCCATGACCTGACGGAATTAACACTAAGCCGCTCCTGGAGGAAGGGCAATTTCCGCAGCCTGTTGAATTGTGTGCGCTTTGCCCTGGCCCGTACCCGTTCATTCGAAAGTATGGGCGAATTCCGGTCGCAGATCATTCAATATTTTTCAGAGGCCATGCTTCGTTTTTCCGAATCGCGGCCGGTAGCTCCTGCCGGCTTTCGCGAGGGCCTGGATTCTTCTTTATGTATCGATGTCCGGCAATTGGAAGATGACTTGTGGAATGTATTCCCGAAAACCCAACCCGAAAAGCGGGAAATTATGGCTCGTTTTTTGGTTTCTATGGATGAGTTTACCACCCATAAATATCACTCGGTTATCCGGAACAAAACCATCCGCAACAGCCAGAACCAGCTTTCGGTTCTGGTTAAGGCTGAAATCCTAATTGTCACAGGGAAATCGATTCGGAGATTTTCGCTGAAAGATCCCAAAAAATATGAACAAAAAGTGCAAATACTGCCTTCGTGATCACTTTTCTTTTCGTATTTCTGTAAAAAAAATCCGATATTTGACAATAATTTTTACAGTAGTGAATGAAAAAGATTTTGCGTCATCAGTATTATACGGAATCTGGAAATCCGTTGATTCATCAAATGCGTGATTTGGCTGTCTTTACTGAGTTACTTCCCCTGTTGATGGAGGAGGGGTACGATATTGGCGATACATTCATGAATATTCCCCATCCGACAAATCCGATGGAAATTCCGGAATTTGTTTGGAAACACGACCTGATCATTCAAACCACCCGGCCACCGCTTAAAGACGATAAAGGACTGCATGTCCGCCCAATTTATCGTTCGGGGCATATTCTCGAAAGTAAGTTGCTCGAATTGGTGGGTAGCTGTTTCATTTCCCTGTCGCGTCAAACCATGTATTTGAAGGAAAACCTGGCACGAAAATTAGAAAAGGAGTACCGGGATCGGGCGTCCATCTGCTTTTATACAAACCGGTATAAGGTGACTGCCAATAGTCCTGTCACAATCGGATACCGTTCAACCGACGTCATTCGGGGCGGAAAGGACTACAAATGGAAGAAATGGATTGGCAAAGACAACAATAAAGCCAAAACCTGCGCGTTTCTGATTTATTTTAAAGCCCCGGAAAACCTGGGGCGCGACTGCCTTTTTGTGTTTGGAATTGGAGGGGAAGATGCCCTCATTTTCGCCCGCATGCTCCGCAGTAACGGTCTTTGGAACGAATTGAAACCTGCCGGTTGCGAACGGCTCCTCGATGGGCCCTCCCGCTTTGTGATGGTCGAATTTGACATAGAAATTCCCCCATCGCCCCATTCACTCGATTTTGTAAAGGATTTGAAGCATAAGATCCTGATCAATACGGAACTTTAGCATCGTACGGGAACAGGCGGTTCGCATTGGGTACTGCAGCTCCCCGTAGAAAATAGTCAGAAACAATTCGAAATCATCATCCATCTGGCTTTTCGCATGTCGTTGTAATGCGGCTTGATGGAATTCCACTCTTTGCGCTGTCTCCAAAAAGGCTGGCGTAACCGGATTTAACCTTTTTTCTCTGCGTTCTCCGCATTCTCAGGTGTCCGGAAAACCCCCAACGAATTTTCGCTTTTCTAAAAGAAGAATTTTCTCTGCGATCTCTGCGTCCTCTGGTGTCCAGAAAAGTCTCATAGAGATCTTCGTTTTTCAAATGAAGATTTTTCTCTGCGTTCTCCGCATTCTCTGGTGTCCAGAAAAGTCTCATAGAAATCTTCGTTTATCAAAAGAAGAATTTACTCTGCGATCTCTGCATTCTCGGGTGTCCAGAAAAGTCTCATAGGAGTCTTCATTTATCAAATGAAGATTTTTTTTTACGATCGCTGCGGTCTCTGGTGTCGAAGAAGATCAATTCTGGTTTTCAGCCTATACCCGGATAACAATGATTTTTTTCGTATTGTTCCATGATGAACAATCGAATATATACATTTGTTCCCTGCCCGGCTTTCCTTAAAAAATTGATAACCCCGTTCCCGTGATTATCCGCTCCGGATTTGCGAAAAGCTTAGGCGTTTTCGGAAAGGAAGCGCTCGGCATCGATGGCGGCCATACAGCCCGATCCCGCAGCCGTAATAGCCTGTCGGTAGTGGGGATCCTGCACGTCGCCGCAGGCAAAAACACCGGCGACATTGGTTTTGGATGTGCCCGGAAGTGTTTTGATATAGCCTACTTCGTCGAGTTCCAGGTAATCGGAGAAAATATCGGAATTGGGGGTATGTCCAATGGCCAGGAAAAAACCGTCGATTTTGATTTTTACTATTTCTTCATCGACTTCTCCCTTATTCTTGTACAGTTCGGCACCCTCAACCACTCCGTCGCCAAACAGGCCTTTGGTTTGATGTTTCCAAAGTACTTCAATATTCGGAGTTTTGAGTACTCGTTCCTGCATGACTTTGGATGCCCTTAGTTCGTTGCGCCGGACAATCAGGTACACCTTGTTGCAGAGCCCGGCCAGGTACAAGGCCTCTTCGGCGGCGGTATCGCCACCGCCCACAACGGCCACGTCTTTCCCCCGGTAAAAGAATCCATCGCAGGTGGCACAGGCCGACACACCGCCTCCGGCATATTTTTTTTCGTCGGCCAGCCCCAGGTATTTGGCAGTTGCACCGGTCGCGATAATCAATGTTTCGGCTTCGATGCGCTTGCTGTTGTCGATGGTCACAATAAAGGGCCGTTTCGAAAGGTCGGCCGAGGTGGCAAGTCCCCACCGGACGTCGGTTCCAAAACGGGAAGCCTGTTTTTTCAGGTCTTCCATCAGTTCCGGCCCGGTAATCCCCTCGGGGTACCCGGGGAAATTTTCTACTTCGGTGGTGGTGGTTAGCTGTCCGCCGGGTTGCAATCCTTCGTATAAAACCGGTTTCAGATTGGCCCTTGCTGCATATATTGCAGCGGTGTATCCGGCAGGTCCCGACCCGATGATCAGGCATTTTACATTTTCAGTTTTGCCTTCCTCTTTTTGGGATGGCTGATTGTTAGATAATTGGAATGTGTCGAACATGATGTATCTTTTTTTATTGTTACCATAAACTTTCCACAAAAATATTCCACAAAAATAAGCGATTCGGTGATTTTTGTTACATTATGTGCGTGTTGACCCGGGCATCCCTGAAACAACGAACCGGGATGGGAAACCATGCGCAGTATAAAAATAGAAAAGTTCCCGAATATTTTTGTTTTTGTATGAAGGATGCCTCCGACAATTATTTTTCTTTTGCAAAATTAAAACAGTTCATTACTTTTGTGCCACGAAAAACGGAACAGGATTCCGGTTTTCAACAAAAAAGTTCGGGGTGTAGCTCAGTTTGGTTAGAGTACGCGTCTGGGGGGCGTGGGGTCGGAAGTTCAAATCTTCTCACCCCGACAAACAAAAAACCTTTCTGCGATAGCAGGGAGGTTTTTGTATTTTATGAAGGTTAAACGAAGTTTAAAAACCTCCGTAAAATGCAAAAACCTCAAAGTGCGTGAAACGAATAGTATTTTTGTTTGTCATTTTTCCTACATAACGATTCACTACCAGGTAAATCTTCTCACCCCGACTTGAAAATGAAGGGGTTAGCAAAATTTGCTAACCCTTTTTTCTTTTTGGTTTACTCTATGGTTTACACTTCAACTGCAATTTTTTGCACTTTAAAACCATTAAGTTACATTAACTGCAGTATGCACATCCCCCGAAAATTCGGAAATATCCTCACCTTCGAAGAATACGTATACCCTCATCCTGCTCCTGATCAATTGGTAGTTATGCTACTATTTATTAACATAACGATCAATTTTTAAGTTCAATCATGAAAGAGTATAAATCATTTTATTAGCTTTATTCTAATTAATCAAGTTCCATAAATATTTTTAAAATTCGTAAAATGCAACATTGTTTGTTTGGCTTTATTTCAGTAGCTCTTTTAATAGGATGCAGTCAGTCGGACATCGAATGGGACGAGAAACTTTACAACTGGGAACCTCCCCAACACCCCTATCTTGCCCCAAACGGAAGAAATAACGTGCATAACGATGCCTATATGACCGATACGTACAAAGGCAAAGGTCCTGAAGGGGATCATCTTTACCTTAATTTTTTTGAAATTAGCCGTGTTTTTATCACCATCGTTTTCGACAACCAGGGAAGGGTGCTCAGTCTTGGTATCGGAGGCGACAGTAAAAGGGCTGCCTATCTGCTTACCCCCGACAGCCTTAACGTGATCGACACTTTTGAATTACCCCAAGGGACCGACCTCAGTGTCTCGGGTGCAGGATATTTCTACCTCGATCATCAGGAAAGGATGGTGGTACCCACAACCAATAAGCACATCTATCACCTGAAAGTAGATGGGAATCCACCCAAATTCCAGCTTGAAAAGGATTACGACCTGAGTAACCTGCCCGATCCATGTCACATTATTTCGGTTCTTCCCGATTGGAGCGGGAATCTCTGGTTTGTTACCGAAGAGGGAATCGTGGGTATTGCCGATCTAAGTGGTGCCCCCAAAATCCTACAACTAAAGCACAATACAGGTACAAATGAGGTTCTGGAATCCATCAAAAATTCTTTTGCAGTAGATGAAACCGGTGCGGTGTATGTGGTATCTGATTATGCCTTATACGCTTTAATTGCCGATGAACAACAATCTCCTGAAAGCCTTTGGCGCGAAGAATACGACCGAGGTAACCGCATAAAGCCCGGTCAGTTCCATCAGGGGTCAGGAACAACCCCAACCCTTATCAGTGATAGTTACCTGGCAATTACCGATAACGCCGAGCCCAGGATGCACGTGTTGGTGTATAAGCGGGAGCGAAACATCGAGGGAGAAAGGCTTGTTTGCAAAATGCCAGTTTTTTCAGAAAATGCCTCAGCTACTGAGAATTCGTTGATTGCCTTTGGAAATTCGGTTTTGGTTGAAAACAATTATGGCTACACTAAAAAAGTAGCCGATTTTGTGGGCAAATTCACCGAACCCGGCATGACCCATATTGGTTTTGAAAGCGACAAATGCAATACCAGCACATGTTATTGTAGCTGGAGTGTAAATGAAGTGATCCCTTCAATCGTTTCAAAAGTAGCGCTGGGAAACAACATAATTTATACCTACACCAAAGAGCCCGATGGCTGGTATTTTACTGGGCTTGATTTAAAAACCGGTCAGAGAAAATTTCAGACCAGGGTGGGTGGTGACGAGATCAGGTACAACAACCATTATTCCGGTATTGCCATCGCATCCGATGGTTCTGCTTACGTCGGATGTGCCGGGGGGATCATCCGACTTTCGGAATAAGGGCCTTCGCTAACTGTGCCTGAGTGCCTGAGTGCCTTGAGTGCCTGAGTGCCTTGAGTGCCTGAGTGCCTGAGTGCCTTGAGTGCCTGAGTGCCTGAGTGCCTGAGTGCCTGAGTGCCTGAGTGCCTTGAGTGCCTTGAGCGCCTTGAGTGTCTTGAGTTGGTGGAGGGGCTAAAGTGGCTGCGGGGGTGTTTGCCTGGTGATAGGATAAATACAATTGTGGAATGATCGCGATGCAGCGGAAATGCTACGAAGTGGCCCAACGATCACTCGTTTGTAACGAGGGATAAGCCGTAACTCGTTTTTATCGGGAAGCATAGAAACAAATTGGCATTGCACTTGATAATATTTGCTCCCTTTTAAATCATTCTAATTCCTTCTTAAAATCAACCATAATTCTGATAAATTCTTTCGGGTTGTCAAAGCTTACAGAATGCCCCGACTTTACTTTAAGCAGGACATTATCCTTTATTAGTGAATGTGCTTTTAATGCATCCTCGTCGCTCATCGCACCCAGCAATACGCCATTAGAGTCATACTGCCAGTTTGCATGTATCAGGACAGATGGGCACTTTATTCGTGAAATAGTTTCTGCATGGTCGAAATTCTCCATCCACGAACAATCGTAAAAAGTATCTCCAAAACGGGGATCATATTCCTCCATAAAATAGAAACTATTGTTTAATGAAAGTGGAAGATAATAAATCACTAATCTTTTGTTGGGATTTTTGGTGCGATAAGTTTCAGCAGTTTTTATAATTTTCTCTTTTGCTTCACCGAAGAAGTTTATCCAGTAATTGTTTTTCAGATAATAAAGGGAAAAATCGGTCAATGAATCCTGTTCAAGAAAGTTGTGGCATGCTTTGAATAAATCAAGCCAGGCAAAGGTTTTTTCACAGCGGTCGGCCTCACAGGAGAAGAAAGGTGGATCTTCGAGCACAACGCCAAGAACATTTTCAGGAGAATTGGCGGCGAGCCATGCAGCCATTAATCCACCTGATGAATTACCAGAAACGATAGCAGGATTTCCAATAACTTTTTCAATAAACCAGATAAAATCTTCACCCATTGACTGCGCTGAATATTTACCGGGATCCTTCGATGATTTTCCATGCCCGTAACAATCAACAGCATAAACATGATAGTGTTTTGACAATTCGGGAAGGACTTTCATATAAATCGGCCAGGCAACCATCTGCCCGTGTATTAACAAAAGTGGGACACCGTTATCGGGCCCCTCGGCATAATTCAGAGCTGATCCATCGTCAAGTTTGACCTGCTTCTCAACAAAACCTGCTTTTCCCGTTTTTCGGATTAAAGGTTTGTCAAAATAAAAATTCTTACCAATATATCTTCCAATAACAATGGAAATTACCAATAATAGTATTCCCAGTACAATGATTACTTTTTTCATACTAGTAAATTGTTTATTTTCAAAAGTCCGCCAGCTGGCAGATGAAATCCGCCCCGATAATTCAGGACTCGTTTCATATAGCTTGTTTATTTGTTGTTGTGGTATTAGTAACTAATTATCCGGGACGATTACAAATTACCTTTCAAAAGGTTTAAAAGGATAATCCCAACTCCTTCAGCTTTTCAGGACGAACATATACGATCATTTGGCTTGAGTGCCTTGAGTGCCTGAGTGTATGGAGTGCCTGAGTGCCTGAGTGTATGGAGTGCCTGAGT
>DAIMEA010000134.1:0-9377 GCA_036725585.1 Prolixibacteraceae bacterium
CATCGCCCCGCAACAAATCAATCCCCTGGCTGCACGAAACAAACGAAACCCCGGGCGCGGCATCGGAAAACTTACGTACCCAGGTCTTTTCAAAACCCAAATGACCGATGAAAAAATAGAATTCCGATCCGGATAAATCCTGTACCTGGCGGGGCGTAGGTTCAAAATCGGCCGGACTGGCGCCGGGAGGCAGCAGTATGTTCACCCGGAAATAATCGCCCGCAATTTGTTCTACAAAAAATTTCTGGGGCGGAATGCTGACAGTAATGACCGGTTTCGCTTCTTCACGGGCAGGCTTTTGCTTCCCCTGGCAAGCAGCAAAAAAGACCAGGAGGATTACAGACAGGAAAAACGGATATTTTTGTTTCATTTTTTTCTTTTTGAAAAAGTTCAAACATTATTAAACTCAAACATTCGGTAAAAGTTCAAAGATAGTGATTCGGGAAATTTATCCTGTCTTTTTGGAAGGCTTGAATTTTTTGATCCGAATGAACCGGGTACCTGGCGGGGGAACGGGATCGTACCCGTGCCCTCCCCACGGGTGGCATTTCAACAAGCGCCTTGTTCCCAGCCAAACACCCACGAAGGGTCCATGAATTTTAATCGCCTCAATCATGTAATTCGAACAGGTAGGGGTAAAGCGGCACGAGGCCGGCGTAAGGGGCGAAATAGCATATTTATAAAAATAGGCCAAACCCAACAAGGGATAACGAAAGAGCTTTTCTATGAATTTTCCAAGGCCCATTTTTATGCAATCCTTTTTTATCGCTTACAGAACACTACCCGGTTAGAGAAAATCCTTATATAGCAAACTGGGCTGGATGCCCTCATTGTTTTGGTATTTTCCACTTTTGTAGTTAACGTAAGCACCGTTGAGATCGTGGTAGTAAATCTGGCAGATTTCCACGCCGGCATAAATCCGTATGGGCTGAACACAAAATATTTCCAATGTCCAGTATCCGGCAAACCCCACATCGCCAAATCCGGCCGTTACATGAATGAACATCCCCAGCCGCCCCACCGACGATCGGCCTTCGAGCATGGGAACCAGTCCTTCGGTACGGGTGTATTCCAGGGTACGCCCCAGATACAAACGGTTGGTCTCGAGAAGGAGCCCTTCTTCCGGAATGATCAGTTCGTGTGCTTTATTTTCTTTTTTCATGTCGAGTTCATGATGATCGTATACCAATAAGCGGTTGTGCAGTTTAAGATTGTAACTGTTCGGATTCAGTTGTTTTGGATTATACGGTTCAATGAAAATGCTTGTATTCAGCCTCTTTTCAATTTCAATTCCGGAAAGAATCATGGTGACGATGAATTTATTATTCCGGTCAAAGATAATTCAAACAGCCGAAAAATAGTTGGAATGCCGAACAATCCTGCACGCATTGGGTTTGTATGTATTTAACCCTTTTTTATGGAATCAAATCAGAATATACTCCCAAATCGTAGTTTTATCCGGAATGGAATGGCTCTTTTTCCGTGTACTGTATGGAAAACCGAAGAAATAGCCAAAGGAAAATTTGTACTCCAAATGGAAAAACCGTTTTCGTTCACGGCCGGACAGGTTCTGGCGCTGGCCCTCGACGACAGTCATGAACCCCGGATTTACAGCATTTGCAGCGGCGAAAGCGATCCTTTTCTTCAAATTCTATTCGATGTGAACAAAGCCGGAACCGTAACACCCCGGCTGTCCAAAATGAGAAAAGGGGACCTTCTTTATGTATCAAAACCCTATGGACGCTTTCTACCCGACCGGCACAGTCCGATGTGGTGGATTGCTACCGGAACCGGGATTGCTCCCTTTTATGCCATGCTGCGCACGGGTTACCAACCCGTAAAACTGCTGCACGGCGCCCGGGAATCGACCCATTTCCACTTCGAGCAGGAATTCCTTTCCCGCCTGGGTGAACATTACGTTCGATGCAACAGTGGAATGGAGGAAGCCGGAGATTTTCAGGGCCGTGTCAATCATTTCCTGGAACGATTGCATGACGTACCCCTCGACAATAAGTATTACCTTTGCGGCAGGTCGCTCATGGTGGTCGAGGTGCGTGATTTGCTGATCGCCAGGGGAGTTCCGTATGAAAATATTGTTACCGAAATTTACTTCTAACGAATGAACAGTACGTCGCAAACAAGTCGTCCCGACGAACGACTTCCCTTGTTCGGAAAAACTCGTTCCGAGCTATCCGATCTGGTCGGATCGCTGGGATTGCCCGGGTATACGGCAAAGCAGCTTTGCGACTGGCTGTACAAAAAAGAGATTCCAAGCATCGACGAAATGTCGAATCTTTCAAAAAAGACCCGCCAAATTCTTTCCGAGAACTTTGTACTGGGCCTGCAAGCGCCAATAAATGTGCAAAGCAGCGCCGACGGCACCCGAAAATACCTCTTCCCGGCCCGGCAGGGCAAGTTCATCGAAACAGCCATGATTCCCGATAAGGACCGGGTAACCGTTTGCGTGTCGGCACAGGTGGGCTGCAAAATGGGCTGCTTGTTTTGCATGACCGGCAAGCAGGGCTTCAACGGACAGCTCAGCGCGGGTGAAATCGTGAACCAAATCCGGAGCATCGAAGAATTCCCTGCCGTAACGAACATCGTGTACATGGGCATGGGCGAGCCTTTCGATAATCTCGAAGCGGTATTAAAAAGCATCGAAATCCTTACGGCCGACTGGGGTTTTGCTATGAGCTCCCGGAGAATTACCGTTTCGACGATCGGGATCATCCCGGCCATGGAACGGTTTTTAACCGAAACAAGCTGCAATCTGGCCATCAGCGTCCATACACCTTTTGAAGCGGAACGGGCAAAGCTGATGCCGGTGCAACAGGCTTATCCTCTAAAACAGGTGATCGATGCCCTTCGTCGTTTTGATTTTGAGCACCAACGAAAACTTTCGTTCGAATACATTGTTTTTGGCGGCCTTAACGATACCCCCCTGCATGCCAAAGAGATGGCCCGTTTGCTGAACGGCATTCGCAGCCACATCAACCTCATCCGCTTTCATCCCATCCCGGGTTCGCCCCTGCCCCCCACCAACGAAAAACAGCTCCAGGAATTCAAGGATCAACTCAACCAAAAGGGCATCCTGACCACCATCCGTGCTTCGAGGGGGCAGGACATTTATGCCGCCTGTGGTTTGTTGAGCACCAAGGCGCTGATGGAAAGCAGGTGATCCGCAAACCAGGATCGGTTTCAAAAATGATCTTGTAGCTTGCATGCAATGCAGGGACATAGATACCCGTGGATTAAAAAAAAATTGTGGGTTCTCATGTTTTTCGTAAAGGATGCAATTTTATGTTCTATATAAATAAACAAAAAACGAATGCAGAATGTCAATGATGCTTACCCCCTGTATTTTTCCCTTTTGACAGTTTCGACCCGGGTGTCATTCCGAGTCCCCATCCCGGTTTCGGGAAAAATAATTTAATGACGTATGTTTGTTTTATGGTTTTAAACTACAAGATATAATAGCATGATATTTAAAAACTTAACAGAACGTCATTGTAAGTCCCCATCCCGGTTTCGGGAAAAATAATTTAATGACGTATGTTTGTTTTATGGTTTTAAACTACAAGATATAATAGCATGATGTTTAAAAACTTAACAGAACGTCATTGTAAGGAAAGCGAAGCGACGAGGAATCCCTTGGTTGACAAGATTCGACGATCACCTATTTTCGATAGTATCCGAATATCGAATGATGCTTTCAACGGGCTACCGTTCCGTTCGATACAAAATTCTACCGCTGAACCGTCCCGGTGGATCGAACGGAACTGCAGCGTTTTCGAAGCAATTGGGAAACAGAACGCGAAGAAAAGGAAAGGGTTCAAAACAAAGGCCGGAAACAGATTCCATCATGGTAATGAAAGCTCTTTGAAATGATTTATTCAACGGACTGGTCTAATGCCTTCCCTCTTTCCAGGGATATCCCTGAATTCTCGGCCATAGCAGGAGACCTTTCAACCAAGTCAATGGAAAAGAACAAATCGGTCATAGTGATTTCCGCATAATCCCTCCTGATTCCTGTTTCTTTTCGGATTCCGGTTTTTTCACCGGAATTGCTTATCTTGAGAAAGATTTTTCCGTGAAATAATGCAAAAAACAAGCTACATCCGAAATCCACTGATTGATCGATTCGTTGCTGTATCCAATCGGGTCGGCTTATTATTAATTTGGGGATTATTCCCTTTATTATCAACAGCCGTAGTTAAAGAAGCGGGAGTTCCTCCCCTGCATAATTATTTTCGTTCGGAATACGGAGCGGGTACACAAAACTGGGCCTCCGAACAGGGGGAAAATGGTGTATTGTATTTTGGGAACAACGAAGGTTTATTGCGCTTCGATGGCCGTTTTTGGAGTTTGCACAGGGTTCCCAACCGGTCGAACATTCGTTCGCTGTATTATTCGGAAAAGCAAAAATTACTTTTTGCCGGCGCCTATCACGATTTTGGCTATTTCAGCAACGATTCGGTGGGGCAATTGGTTTTTCACTCACTCCTCCCCCTTGTTCCGGAAAAGGATATGAATTTCGGGGACGTCTGGAAAATATATGAAGGACCCTGGGGCGTAGCATTTCAGAGTTTTGATGGCCTCTTTCTATACAACGAGGGGAAAATTGAAGCAGTAAAACCCCGGAGCGATTTTCATTTCTCCTACTATGTAAACGGGAATTATTACCTTTTCGACCGGGAAAATGGTTTGATGGAATTTCGGAACGGGTATTTAAAGAAGGTGCCGGGAGGAGAGTTTTTTGCGAAAAAAGAAATCTGGTCTATTTTACCCCTCAACAACGACGAAATTTTAATCGGTACAGCCAACGAGGGCGTATTTCTTTACGACGGTATGCAGTTTACCGAATGGAAAACTCCGGTGAATGAGCTTCTAAAGCGCTATCAGATTTATTCCAGTCTGGTGATCGACGACGAACATCTTGCCTTCGGAACCATCCAGAACGGTTTGATTATCTGCACCCGAAACGGAGAAGTCAAACAAATTATTAACCGGGCAAAGGGCTTGCAAAACAACACAGTTCTTAGCATGTGCCTCGATCTCGACGGAAATCTTTGGCTGGGACTCGACAACGGTATCGACTATGTAGAAATCAATTCTCCCGTCACCCTTCTTCAGGACTATTTTGCTTTTGGAACTGGTTATACATCCATTTCATTCCACGAAATGATTTATTTGGGCACCAATCAGGGTCTTTTTTGCTGCCCGGTCGGGAAACTGAAGGATCCTTTCCTGGAAGCTTCGGATTTTAAACGGGTAGCCAACACTTCGGGACAGGTATGGAGCCTTCAGGAGATTGGGGGGAAACTCTTTTGCGGCCACAACAACGGCAGCTTCCTGATTGAAGGGGAAACAGGAACACCGATTAACGAAATCCCCGGATGCTGGGCATTTCACGAAATCCCCGGATACCCCGACCGCTTCGTCGAAGGCACCTACAACAGCATGGAATTGTGTACCTTCCGGGATGGTTCGATCCGGCACGACCAACGGATTGCCGGAGTGAACTATTCCTGCCAGGAAATGGCATGCATGCCCGACCGTTACATCTGGCTGAGCCATGCCTTTAACGGGGTATCGCTTTTTCGGCTCACCGAGGATCTCGATTCGGTGGTGCTGATCAAAAAATATACGCGCGACGACGGACTCCCTGCCGATTACTTCAACAAAATTAAAAAAATGAAAAACGGCGATATTCTGGTGACAACGCCCGAAGGCATTTTTCAGTACAACCCGCAAAACAACCGCTTTTCCCGTTCGTCCTATTACAATAACCTTTTTCGCGATGAACCCGTGATGTATATCCAGGAAGATGAACGCAACAATATATGGTATATCGGCACCAATAACGAAGGAGGCGTTTTGCGCTTCCAGGAAGACGGGACTTATTCCAATGTCACCTACCCGATTAACAAACTCAAAGGGAAATTCATTGGCAGTTTTTTCCACTTTAATGTACTCGACGAACAAAATGTGCTCATCGCACTCGAGCGCGGTTTCGCCCATTACAACCCCGAAATGGTTATCGATTACCGGAGAAAGTACAACGCCGTTCTGAATTCGGTTTCGCTGCTGGGAAAAAACCATCTGCTCTACAGTGGCCTGAGAGTGGGCGAATTGAATCAGTCGATGGAACGAATACCGGAAATTGAGTATGTCGATAATTCGCTGAGATTTACCTTTTCGGGCCTTTTCTTTGAAGGAAACAACGAAACCCTGTTCTCGTACCGGATGAGCAGTTTCGACAAAGACTGGTCGGAGTGGCAACCGGAAGCAGTGAAAGAATATACCAACCTCCCCGATGGCGATTTTTCCTTTCAGGTCCGGGTGAAAAATAAGTATGGTGTCATTTCCGAAACCCGGGCTTTCGAATTTATTGTACTCCCGCCCTGGTATAAATCCCTTACGGCTATTACCGTCTATTTTGTCCTTTTGGTTTTCGTAATTTGGCTGATTGTGTGGCTGATTGTGAAAAAAATGGAAAAAGCACGACTCCGGGAGCTGGCCATCCGCGAAAAACGCTATCTCGAAAAAGAAGAACAATTAAAAAGCGAAGCCTTACTGGCCGAAAAGGAAATTATTCGCTTACGAAACGAAAAGCTGCGCTCCGAGATGATTCATAAGGACAAGGAACTGGCTAACACAGCCATGAACCTGGTTCAAAAAAACAAAGAGCTGAACAAGATCAAGGCCGATTTGCTGAAAATCCAAAATGAGCTGAAAGAAGATCTGATCAAAAGCCGCATCCAGGTTATGATCCGGAAAATCGACCGGGAAACCAGCAACGATGAAGCATGGTCGATTTTCGAAACCAATTTCGAGCAGGTTCACGAAGATTTTCTGAAGCGAATCCGATCGCTTCATCCCGATATCACACCGAAAGAGTTAAAATTATCCGCTTATCTTCGCATGAACATCTCCAGCAAAGAAATTGCGGCCTTGCTTAACATCACCACAAGAGGGGTAGAAATCAGTCGATATCGCCTCCGGAAAAAATTAGGCCTCGACCGGAACCAGAACCTGATCGATTACATTCTTTCTGTTTAGTTTTTTTATTCGACCCGATTTAGAAAAGAGATTGCCTTTCGAAACAATCTGATGGAAATATGCTTAAATGCCGGACATCCGGATCGGTTTTTCTTTCCAAACAGAGTCCTGTATTCCTTTTTTTGTCCGTAAAAATCCGGATTATTTCTCATAAGCATCCTTTATCTGTTTGTGAAGTTAATTTTTGATGGATTTTGCCAATAATCTATGAAATATAAATCTGTAATTTAAAATCATAGAAATATTTTGACGTACTATTGATGTATCGTCAATCGGGTTTTGTTGTGGTATTGTAGCCGCTTAACGTTCGTCTCTTCTTTTTCCTTTTTCATTAATTTGTGCGACAAAAAGTTCCATACGACAATTTAAAAACCAATGAATTACGTATGAAACGAGCCATCCTGATTTTTCGGGACAAACAAGGATGATTAAATGTACCATTAAATTTAATCGAATGAAACGAGCCATGAGACATGCCTCACAAACAAGGATGATTACCCCGAATAACTATCGGGGATAGCTATCGGGGTGGCGAGTTCCATGAGATACCAAAAAATTTAAAATTTGATCGAATGAAAAAAGGTCTTCTTTTGCTACTGTTTATGGTGCTCATGAGCATGGCTTATGCCCAGCAGCACAACGTTACCGGCAAGGTAACATCGGCCGATGACAATACACCGCTTCCGGGTGTGAGCATCGCAATAAAAGGCACAACATCGGGTACGATTACCGATATCGATGGGAATTACTCCCTCAATGTGCCCGATCCGATCGGCACACTCATCTTTATATTCGTGGGAATGCGAACAAAAGAAGTACCCATTGATGGACAAACCACGATCGACATCGCATTGGAAACCGATGTAATGGGGGTCGACGAAGTGGTCGTAGTGGGTTATGGCGTTACCAAGAAAAGCCTGGTTACCGGCTCCATTGCGAAAATTGATGCCGAAAACATTACCCAGTCGCGAACAACCCGCGTCGAAAATGCCCTCCAGGGAAAAACCGCGGGGGTGCTCGTGCAACAATCGTCGGGGGCTCCGGGAGCGGAACAAAACATCATCATCCGGGGTGTTGGATCCGACAATGCCGTACGGCCGATCTATGTTATTGACGGGATGCGAACCGACGGCATCGACTGGCTCGACCCACAGGATATTCAATCAATTGAAATCCTTAAAGATGCTGCCTCGGCTGCCATCTACGGAACAGAGGGAGGAAACGGGGTTGTCCTGATTACCACCAAATTGGGGAAAGGGGGGAAAACCAATTTCGCGTACGACGCCTCCTACGGTATTCAAAGTGTGATCCCCGGCTTCCGCGTGATGGATACCGAAGAATACCTCGCCTATTATCGAACCGCTTATCTGAACGACAACCCGAGAAAAACCTGGGAAGATGCCGTTGAAAATTACCCCGATTCGGAGGTCAATACCGATTGGCTGAGCCAGATTTTTGTAGCGGCTCCGGTCGAGAAACACAAGATCAGTGTAGATGGAGGATCGGAAAAATCGGCCTACTACTTCTCGGTTTCCTACACCAATCAGGATGGGATTATCGGAGGCGGCGACAAAAGCAACTATACCCGTTATGCCACAAAACTGAACATCGACAGTAAGGCAACCGAGTGGCTGAACATGGGTATCCGGATGTCGTATTCGCACACCCGCACCAAAGGGATCAGCCAGAACTCTGTATTCGGTTCGGTAACCAACAATGCCGTGGTTCTCGATCCCACCACACCTGCTTACTACCAGGATATCTCGGAATACAGCGACCGCGACGTAGCCAATATGTCGAAGGTGTGGGGCGAAGATTGGTATACCAATCCTTCGCTGTTTGATGAAAACGGCTACTTTGGCATTTCACAGAATGTGTTGAATGAAATCCAGAACCCGCTGCACCAGCTGCATAACGACAACGACCAAAGCATCAACAACAAAATCTTTGGCGGAGTGTATGGCGAAATTCAATTTTTCGACGGTTTGTCGTTCCGAACCACGTTCGATATCGACATGGCCCATAACTACAACCGGGGCTGGAATCCCAGAACGTACATCAACAGCATGAACAGTCCCTCGGTGAGGAGCCGTGCCTTCCAGGAAATCAACATGTATTTTACCTGGCAGTGGGAAAGCTACTTCACCTTCAACAAACAGTTCGGAGATCATACCGTAGGTGCTGTTCTGGGAACCTCGGCACGGGAATACTGGCACGAATTTCTCGGGGGCGACGGGGAAGACCTGATCAAGGAAAACGATAATTACGCCTGGATCAATTATGGTTTGTACATCGACACCCTGAACAACACCTCC